>JBLHMY010000062.1:0-12528 GCA_047621065.1 Glaciecola sp.
TTTGAAAGCTGTGTAAAGCCATGTTTAATATTACCAACTTCTATAAGCTGCAATACTTGTTGATAATTTTCTTGAAAGTAGTGATATACCAGCTCGCCAAAGGCGGCGTTATGCATAGGTGCTTGGTAAATGACTATTGGGGCGGCTGCTTGTTCTTTACGTAGTTTTTGTTTTAGTAAATCATCTTCTTGCTTGTCATCATCACTACCAAACCACGAAAATATACTTTGTGCACTCGCGATGTTTGCAAAAAATACGCTTGACGTTAACACCGACACACATAATTGTGCACAAAACATCATGCTACAAACAAGTAAGCAACACCCATGCGGCTTTGGCTTGTTTAAAGCTTTATTTGATGTACGTGCTAACATTTTATGCATGTAGTATTTATTCTTAAAGTCAGTAAATTAACGAAGTTTTTTGGGCTATTTTCTCTATAACTATGTTATGCATGGCTATTCACGCTATAACACTTTGGCTTCAAACAAAGGCTGTTGCTTTTGGCTTGAGTCAATTACGTTAAGCGCAACTGCAACTGGGTCTTCGTGTTTGCTAAACTGCACACTCACGGCGCGTTTGTATTCGCGTTTTTCAGGGCCTATACCTACAAAGTAAGCGGTAAGTTCATGTTCGCCTTGATTGACATTGCCTACATATAAACGCTGTACACCACCTCGATACAAAGCATTAACTTGGCGCTCGGTATATAAATAGTGCGTCTTTACTTTTCCATTAATTCTTATTTCAACTGCGTCAAGGGCAAAATATTCACCTACATCCATCGACAAATAAACAGCCACTTGAGTAGATGCAGGAAACAGTAAATCTTCCTCTAAAATAAACAAATCACGATTTAGGTTTACCATAGCTTGCTTTAAACTTTCAATTTGTTCACTTAAGTTTTGCTGGCTATTGGTATTGCTGGGCACAATATCTTGCAGGGTTTGTGAGGCAGTTGCTTGCTCTTCCGAATCGTTTGCTTGATTGTCGCTTGGCTGCGTAACTGGGCTTAAGCCCAAACCTTTTTCAAGCTCTTCGCTTATACTTTGCGCATGAACACAGTGCGCACCCATTAAGCAAAATACCATTGCTAGTGAGCCGGAACGTTGAACAAAATATGAAAATAATTTATGCATGCTTTAGTACCAAATAGAGGCGTATATTTTTAACACGCTGGCTGAAAATCCAAATAGTGGCTCTTCGCCAACGGGTGCTTGTGCGGTAACATCACGAAAGTTTTCATAATCAAACTTCATGTAGTCATATTCAAAATGAACACTGCTCTTTTTAACGGTTGCGTTTTCTGAAAACTTCCATTCGTACGACAAGCTAACGCCAGCGGTAATGCCGCTGTAGGTGCTCATCTCTTTGTCGCGGGCCATAAAGTTGAATTCGTTTGGTCGGGAAAATAAATCGCCATAAAAATCGGCATTTTGCTGAGTGTAGTAACGCACGAATACATCGAGTAAAATATTGTCGAAGGGATGCAAATAGCCAACACGTGCGTTTTTAGCCTCAATACCCCACGAATCGCTATATACTCTTGCGTCGCCGTATAAAGCAGCGCGATAAGGTAAGTAATAATTAGCATTTATAGAATAAGCGTTAGATGAACGGGTGGTCGGATATATTTCAGTGGCAAAACTAAAGCCACGGTCGCTGCTAGTATCTGCAAAGCGAATACTGCGATATGGATTGTTGAGGTAACCTTCATCTGAAATATGCTCAGCGTTAAAGCCGATTATCAAACTCTTGGTCATTATTTGTGAAACACCAAACCCAAACTTTTGACGATCGGCTTCTTCTAAAAAACTGTCGTCGCCGGTTTTACCCACTTCGTCCCAGCCTTTTGAATACGACATACTAACAGTGGTTAAATCACCAAAAAAAGCTTGGCTAAGGCCAACGTAAACTGAATTAGCATTAAAATCGTTTTCGCTGCTGTTGGTAAAGCTAAGGCTAAGCAAGGATTTTTCATGTAAGAAGTCGGTGCCTACTACGGTCTGAACACGCTCTTCTTGATAGGCCGATGCAGTTGCACGAACATCAATTGATGCGCCCGATACAGTATCAACATAATAGTTTGCCGATACCGACACATGGTTACCAATTTGTTTACGCAGTAATACCGAAGGGCCGTCTATCGTTACACCATCTCCTTGGTATGACTTGTACATTACATCAGAGCGGTCAGGCGGTAGCACGCTTGCACTTACCCCCACCGATAACACAGCGTTTGTGATTATATACAATGAGGCATACAACAAAAACCACGTAAGTGATGCACGTAAACCCATAGTTAAGCCTTTTGCTTGTTGGTTAAACGAAATTTATTGGCAACTGGCATTAGCCGCAACTGCTACTAGTTACAACCACAACCGCCACCCGCGCCGCCATCGGCACCGCGAGCGCCCTCTCGGGATTCTGACACATGCTTGGCGTAGGCAAGTGCAACTGGGTTGCGCCCTATGCTCATTATTGGGTCGGCTAAATTGCTGCGTTCAAAGGGTTTTACCCAAGGCTCCAATTTCCAATTAGAAACGGCGCTGGTGGTGTCGGTGAAGGTTGCACCGCACCCACCTAATAAAAGGACGCTGCCAATTATTACTAAGCTTGAAATGTGTTTATTAATATTTCGCATTTTGCTACTCCCGCATCAAAATTTTGAGTGCTTTTTCATACTTCTTTTCATCACCGGCACGATAGCCCAAATGCAGTAAGCGCTTGTTACCGTTGCGATCAATAATCACGGTGGTAGGCATTGCGCTTACATCAAAAAGCTTACTCACCTCGCCAAACGTGTCGTATAGCACCGGGAAACTAACGTCAATATCGTCTAGTAATATGTCCGCTTTACTGGCTTCGTCATCTACGTTTACGGCAAGAATTTCAAAGCCCATGTCTTGGTATTTTTGGTAAAGCTCTTCCATTTTAGGCAGTTCTTCACGACAAGGACCGCACCATGATGCCCAAAAGTTGACCATGACTATATTGCCGCGTTGCTCAGATAAACGAATATTGCCACTGTCTTTGCTTTTCAGCGTAAAGTCGGGTGCTTGTTCATTTGCCATTACATTACCCGACATAACCACCATGCTAATGAGTAATCCGGCGCCTGCTGTTAAAAGTCCTAAAGCTTTCATAACGTTAACCTTATATAAGACCTTATACGTAAACGCGATGTGTAAATTTAGTAGTCGGCTAGTAAACATGCATTAACTCCGATATTAGAAAAAGAAACTAGTTGAAAGCGTAAAAGTGAGGTTATGCACACTTTTCTCTGCTCCTATAATATCGCTATTGAAGACATAATCACGTACATCAAATCGTACCGATAGATAATCTGTGACAAGTATTCGGTATCCCGCGCCAGCATTGAGTGTAAGGCGTTCGTCGCCGCCAAATTCAGTTGCGCCTGCCCCTACAATCAAGAAAAAGTCGGTATTAAACACCCAAGCGTCGGTAAAAAAAACTTCGCCGTTAAGGTTGTAGGCTGCTGAAATATCGTAATAGCTAAAGTCGCGCTGTTCTTGAGTTAAAAACGGTAGTCCACCAGATAAAATTTCAAAGCTGGTTTTGCCTGCCGTTGCTTGCGCGTAGCTTGTTTCAATAAACATATTTTCGTTAATGTGATAACTCAAGCGTAAGCCTGTGGTCACACTAGATGAAAAATCCTCTATATTGATAATGCCTGCAAATATCCCCACTTCGATATTTTCAGAATCGATATCGAATTCACTAATATCTCGGCGCTCTATATTGGGGTCAATATTGGGACCACCTGCTTGGTCGCTGGTTGCGCTTGGCGTATTTGAAGTGCTGGGCGATACTTGCGCCTGCACCGGCTTATTGATTAATAAACTTGTGCCTAACAACAAACCTACCACTAATAATATGCGATTAATTAGCATTATTTACCCTTGTTAAAAAAAGACAGTAAGGCCTAGCATCCAATGATCTAGCCGTTCTTGTTCGTCGCGGTCAGTAAGTGCTAACAATCCGCGATATTCAGCCTTTACAACTACTTTTTGAGCCAAATAATATTCTGCACCTAAACCTACTTCGTAATGATTACTTTTGCGTATTTCATCACCGCTTTGCACTAAGTTCGATCTGGGCTTTGTTCTAATTTCGCCTGTGCCTATGGCTAAGTATGGACTTATGTGCCAATCAGGAAAAAACGTTTGGCGCATTCTTATTGACCATATCTTGTTGTCGGCAAAATTTCCCAATGCTCGTGAATAACTTGCCTCTACGGCTAAGTTTTTGGTCCACACCCAAGCGCCCGATACCGACAAAGTGGTCACTTTGTCAATGGCACCTGTTTGCGCAGTGAGTTCCCAATTTCGGTTTAAGTAGTCTTGAAAACTGCCCGTGTTAACGCTTACTTGGCTGCCATCTACCAATTCGGTGCTGGCCAAAAACTCGGCTTTAATCCAGCCCTGTATGCCGCGCGTTGCTGAAACCTTATACCAACCGGTGCGTTCTTTTTGCAAGGTAAATACTTCACCTTGCGATAACACATGGAAAATTGGAAATTCAGAACCCGGACCAGAATGTACATTTATAAAGGCGCTGGTTACTTTTAAGTCGACTTCATTGGCCATTGCCTGGGCACTAAAAACTGCCCACAATGCCACCATGAATGCCATTACTGGCAAGCTCACAAAACGCTTTTTAGTTCCGTATAGCATGCTTAATCCTGTGGTGCTTCAAACGGGTTGTTGTAATATTGCCCGCCAATATCAAGCCATTCTGCGATAAGCCTTAACTCGGCCTCACTTAACATACCGGCGTGACTATTATTGGCCTCAAAAAGTCTAAAAAAACGGTTACTGTTAATGGCGCCATTTACCTGCATACTCGATCCAATACCAACCGTGGTAGTAATAGGAATTGGATTGTTTTGGGCGTCTAAGACCAGTTCGCCGTCTTCATCTAATAAAAAAGTAGGATTGCCATCACCGTCAAGCACCGCAACAATTTTATCAAGTAATACACCTTCAACAATTTCTTGTTCGTTATCGTTAAACAACAACTCTCGATAGCTGATTGTAAAACTTGCTTCGGCGGCAGAAGGTTCACCGCGCAAATCTAATTGGCCTAAAGGCACCCTTAATTCGCCCGTTTCATCAGTTGGGCTATGACAACTTGTACAGGTGTTATCGGCAAGTAATACCATATCGTCATCAAAAGTTTGTCTAGTTAGGGTAAGTATGGGCTCAATATGGTCGGGAAAGTTAATAACCGCGCGGCACAGCGCAGTCCAATTTTGTGCACAGCTTTGAGAAATAGGCAGCGCGGTATCTAAATCTTCATAGCGGTAACTAAATGCCGGCGCAGGCACACTAAGTGCATCGTCATTCCATACATCTTCAAATTGTATATTCGCCGTAAGCTTTGGTAGTCCCCTGAGTCGCGAGTATGTTTGAGCCATAGTTTCGCCGCTATCAGCAAATAGTGCCGGATTGGTATTTGGAAAAGCTACGCCGGTGTTAAGTGCACCGGCATTGACTGAAGTTGGCTGAGCATCAATTCGGCCATGAGGGGCTGTACTGTTATTCGCATGACAGCCTATACATGTTTTTTGTTCACCAGGCACTACCTGCAGCCAGTTATTATGGCGCGCTGAAATGCGCTTGCCCTGAGCATTCACGATACTAACGGCAAAAGGCACTCCTGCCGGCACAGTAACTTGCACCGAGCCGTCGGGCTGTATTGGGGTGTAGCCTAGTATTTCACGAAACAACTGATTGCGTGAACGACCAAACATTTGGTTGGTAATTTCAAGGGTGTCTTCGTCGGGTATTGATACACTTTTCACTACTCGTAAAAATCTTGCTGGACGCTCATTTACTTCAACCGCAAGCGGATTTGCCATATTTACAATGCCATTAGGGGTGGTGTCGGTGCCGTCTACATCGTATACACTACGGATATGTAAAACTCCGTATTTGTCATCCATCAACTCAGTTGCGCTTGCATCAACAGTGGTATTTGGGTTGCTAGGAAATGGGCGTGATTCAAGTGCTACAATTTCGGTCACTACAAAAGCTTCATCGGCCAAATTAAGCGGCAGTTGCGTGGCTTGGGCTGCATTGGTGGCAGGTCTGAACATCCACAAACCGAACAAATCAGGCGCCGGTGTATAATTAACATTGCCAATATTTTCGGCATTACATGGGGCTATGGTACGTGTAGTTCCTGGCAAAGCGTCCAGTGCCAACGGCGCAAGTAAGCGGCATTGGTTCCAGCTAAAGAGTATTCTGCCACTGCCGTCCCACAGTGGATATAACGCAACAATATAGCCACCAGGCGAAACGGCATTAATAATATCAATATTGTCAAACAAAGCACTTTCTTGAGCTGGGCCTGACAAACCTTGCATGCTGTCAATCGGCGTTTGATTGTCGATGAAATTAGTCGTGTCTATGGCAAAAAAGTCTGTGCCTAAACGTGTTTGGTCAAAACTATTTACCGCGGCTAATACGCGGCTGTCCGGGGTAATACTAGTTGCGGCAAATTGTATGTTAGCCAAGCCTTCAATACTATTATGGCTGTGTCTTCCATATAAAATTTCAAGCTCACTGCCGTCGGCGTTGATTTGATATAAGTGAATGCCTTTGTTGCCGCCGGCTTGGTCCCATCGACTAAATAATATCTTACCATTTGGTAGCACTACTGGGTCGAAGTCGTGACTCTGATTAAATGATATTTGCCTAATTTCGGCGCCGTCAGTGTTCATTACGTGCAGTACCGAAGCAGGAAACTCGCGGCTTTCTTCTAAGCCTGAGTATTGCGGCTTGCCTTCATCAAGTAAGCGCGCCTGATTACCCCGCTGACGGGTTGAGCTAAAAACAATACGGCCGTCGGCTAAATAAGTTGGTCCTGTATCTTGACCTGCTTCAGCTACTAGGTCTGAACTAATTATACGACGCAAGTCTTGGGTGGTGACATCAAATTCCCAAATATTCCAAGTGGGTGCCACATCCATGTCCGGTAATTCTGGTGCGCGCATCGCAAAGACGAGTCGCGTGCCGGTGTAATCGCTGTCTAAATCTTTAATGTCGTATGGCAGTGGATTGCCGTTTTCGTCAACCATTTCAGCAAACAAACTGCTGGTAATATCAACTTCTTGCGCCGAAGCGTTCGCCCTTGCTTTGATAATAAGAGAAGCGCCTGGCAAAAACATAGACGGGTCTTCTAAGGGTCTTATGCCTGAGCTTTCTGCAACACTCAGGTCCCTTTTAATATAAGCAATTGGCACATCAACCACGACCGGATCAGGCTCTTGGCTCTGGTTAGGTGCAACAGAGCCGCCGCAAGCTGTCATCAACAAAGATACCATTAATAGAGTAGTCAATTGTTTGACCACTCTATTAATGGTATGTGTTTTAGTAATTTGTGGACCCGCTTTAGTTAAAAAAAATATTGAAATTGTTGCGTTTGGGCTTGGTAATTTGCATATCACTGGCTTTGTGCCACTTATTGTTTTTGTTATTAAATTCATGATAGCCCTCGCTAACAATAGGCATTTTCGGCCCATGTACATCTGGATTAACTGGCTTAACGACTGTGTTTTTTTCATGCATACCAAATTACTGTTTACATAAGGTTTAGCGAAGCAATTAGGGCTTCGCATTAAATATAAAAAATTCAGTGCAAGTACTGCACCATGTCGACTAAGCATAAGGTTGAAACTAACCCTGCGATAGTGTCTCTAAACAACGACGAGAATAATTATGCTTAGGCTTTAATAATGCGAATTTATATTCTTTGAGCATACGCTTAGACGGCTTTAGGACAATTCTTATATTTATCTATAGGGATTAAATTCCATACTGGAGAGAATTAAATAAGCATTTTTAATTCCATATAAATCTTAAACGTAAATTATTAAGAACAAACGGGTCTAAGGTGTTTTTGAGAAACTATTCACTGTTACTAGGTCAATTACGCTTGTTCTTTGTTTGATTAGTAATGTAACTCCCTCATCTATATCACTTTTCCTTTCATTTATTATGTTTCACATTATTCAAATTTACATCTGTGGTGTGCCAAAATAGATACACAATTTTTTGTTATAGCCGGATACACAAGTATCTTGCAGTAACTTATTTCCATATATTCATATAGTTAGATGCAGCGGCATGATTTTTGTTAGACAACGCCGGTAGGCATTGGCAAGTACCAAAAAATGCGTAGCAAGGTTATGAGGTTTCACACGTTTACTAAATACAGCATAACCAAAAACCGGCTTATTTAGGTATAAGTATTGTCAGACTGGAGAAGCATATGAAAAGTTTGCGCCACACCAACAAATGGTTACAGAATAAAAACGCTTTTTTAAAAAAAGTAATAAGATCCGCTACCATGACATTTGCTTTGTTTGTGTCATGCACGGTATTAGCAGACAGCATAAGCCAAGCAAAACGCATACATGATCGCTTAGCAGGCATTCCACCAAACGCACAAACACTGCAAGCAATGGCCAATTTAATTGAATCGGGCGATGATATCAGCGCCGCTCAAATAGCCTTACAATCCCCCTCATTTTACAACGTAACTCTGAAAAACTGGATAACACCGTGGACAAACGAAGATTCTGATGTGTTTGCACCACTTAATGACTACACCGCAACCGTCATTGGTATGATCCGAGATGATGTTGATTTTAGGCAAATTCTGTCGGGCGACATTTTGTATGTGGGTAACGCCAACGTGGACGTGTTGCCATATTCAGTGTCAAACAATAATCACTACGAACAACTCGAAGCTATGGCCGCAGATTTGTCTGTGGTACTGCAAGCAACCACACAATCTTCCATTACCGGCATACCAGCGCTAGCAACTGCTGGTATTATGACGACCCGCGGCGCGGCAAAATCATTTTTCAAAGACGGTACAAACCGAGGAATGTTTAGGTTTACGCTAATTAATCATATGTGTAACGACCTAGAGCCTTTAAAAGACACAAGCTTGCCGCCTGACCGCATAAGGCAAGATTTAAGCCGCAGTCCCGGTGGTGATAGTCGTATTTTTGCGAACTCGTGTGCGGGCTGTCACTCAGGCATGGACCCCCTTTCTCAGGCCTATGCTTATTACAACTATGAATATAATGTAGAAAGCGACCCTGAAGGTATAAACGGTCGTCTCATTTACAACGGCGAAGGCACTATCGACGCCTCCACCGGTTCGCGAGTAACCCATAAACATCAAATAAACGCAGGTAATTTCCCCTTCGGTTTTATAATTGAAAACGACCGCTGGGATAACTACTGGCGCGAAGGGAAAAATCAAACTCTGGGCTGGTCAACTGAGCTTAGTGGTTGGGGCAATGGGGCAAAATCGATGGGCGAAGAGTTAGCTAATAGCCAAGTGTTTGCTAGCTGCCAAGTCACTAAAGTGTTTGAAAATGTATGTTTACGCAAACCTCAAGACGCCAACGATCGCAGCGCCGTTATAGATATGACCACCACTTTTGTTAACAGCAACTACCGTATTAAAGACGTGTTTGCTGCTAGCGCCGCCTATTGCAAAGGGGAATAATCATGTGCCTTCAAGATTATCTAAAAATTACATTAGCAGCCCTTTGTTTTAGTTTGTTAGTGGCCTGTGGTGGCAGTGAAACACAGCTACAAGAAACACCAAAACCACCACCGCCAGTGGCAGGGCTATCGCCAATTAGTTATTCAGGACCCCCACCGGCAACAGACGATGTACAAAACTTTAAACTAAACGTATGGGACAATATTGCCACGTCCGACAAATGCGCGGCCTGCCATACACAA
Source organism: Glaciecola sp. (assembly GCA_047621065.1). Lineage (GTDB taxonomy): Bacteria > Pseudomonadota > Gammaproteobacteria > Enterobacterales > Alteromonadaceae > Glaciecola. The sequence goes on from JBLHMY010000062.1 coordinate 9,795, forward strand.
GGCGCGCAAATGCCTGACTTTGCGCGATCTGACGATATTAACGAAGCTTACCGAATTACCAACACGCTGATAGACAAAAATAGTCCAAAAGACTCGCTATTAATTACCAAAGTTGCTGGCGGGCATAATTGCTGGTTGGCTAGCCCAGTTGCCTGCGCTGATATCATGGAAACATGGTTTAGCGCTTGGTTAAATACAGCTCAAGTGGCAACAGAAATTGTACTAGATGCGCCACCTGTAAGAACGGTAGGCGCAAATAAAAACTTCCCCGATTCACCCGATTTGTTCGCTGACAACGTTCACCCTTTACTAGAGTTATATTGCAGCGAATGTCATCAGTCTTCTGCGGCGGTGCCTATTTCACCTTATGTTGGATCGGCAGATGTTAGTGAAGCTTATTTAGCTTCTATTTCTAAATTAAACCTCGACCAGCCAAGCGATAGCCGAATGGTTGCTCGCATACGTGACGAGTTTCACAACTGCTGGACCGATAATTGCGTTAATGATGCCTTGGTACTACAAAACGCGATTCAAGATATGGCCAACGCCATAGAAGTCACCCTGCTAAGCAGCAGCCTTGTTGCATCGAATGCTGTGACTCTATTTGACGGCACGCTCGCCAGCGGCGGCGGTCGCTTTGAATCAAATATAATCGCAAAATGGGAATTTAAAACAGGCTTTGGGAATCAAGCATTTGATACCAGTGGTGTTTCTCCCGCTCTCAATTTAACCCTCTCTGGAGAATATAACTGGGTAGGCGGTTGGGGCATTCGCTTAACCGGCGGCAAAGCGCAAGGTGCAACTGCCAATAGCAAAAAATTGCATACGAATATTGTCAACACAGGCGAGTTTTCTTTGGAAGCTTGGGTAGCTCCTGCAAACGTAACGCAAGAAGGTCCAGCTAGAATTATTTCATATTCAGGCGGCGACGACACACGTAATTTTATGCTCGGTCAAAGTCTTTATAACTACGACTTTCTAGTAAGACAAGACAACACTGACGGCAACGGCGAACCGGCGCTTAGCACCGCTAACGCCGACGAAGTATTACAAGCAGCGCTGCAGCATGTTGTGGTAAATTACGATGGCATTGGTGGGCGCAGAATATTCGTGAACGGAGAGGATACCGGTTATGAAGACTCGATTGAAGGCTCATTACTGAATGAATGGGACGACAGCTTTGCCTTTGTACTAGGCAGTGAAGTAAGTGGTCGCTTCAACTTTGCCGGCACTATTCGCATGGTAGCGGTACACAATAGAGTATTAACTCCAGCACAAATTTTTAGTAATTTTGATGCCGGCATAGGGCAGAAATTTTACGTATTATTTGGCGTGAGTGATATTGTCAATGTTGCGCAGTCTTATGTAGGCTTTGAAGTAAGTCAATTTGACAGCTATAGCTATTTGTTTGCCGAACCCTTTGTGGTTAGCCTTGACCCTGCGGCAAATTTAGATGGCATAGATTTACACGGTATACGTATTGGTGTGAACGGCCGCGAAGAAAAAACCGGACAGGCATTTGCCACTATTAAAGCCACCGTAGACGGCACTCAAGCTACACAAGGATTAGGTTATAAAGTGTCGCGACAAGGCACTATAATACCGATACAAAAAGGCCCTGAATTAGACCAATTCTTCTTAACCTTTGACAATATTGCTGGCATGGGGTCAACCCGAACAGCTACTGCAAGTCCTTCTATTGCGCCGCCCATAGATTTGCCGGCACAGTCATTGATAGGCGTGCGTGATTTTGCTGAAATAAACGCCAGTATGGCCGCATTAACAGGCGTGGCTAGCAATCGTTTAGAAGTACTAGGCACTTTTAATAACTTGCGCCAACAACTTCCTAGCGTAACCTCAATTGACAGCTTTTTAACCTCAAACCAAATGGCAGTTACCCAGTTAGCCATTCGCTACTGCGATACCTTAGTGGAAGACAGCGCCATGCGCGCTGAATTTTTCCCAAGTGTCGATTTTACGCGCAATATTAATAACGGCATAGATAACGACTTTAAAAACAATATGATTGAACCACTTAGTCAGCGCATGTTGAGTGTAGGTGACCCAAGTCAACCTACTCCTGCTGAGGTAAACAGTGAGTTAAGCAACTTAATTGACAGATTAACCGCCTGTAGTAGCAACAATAGTTGCGCCAGCGATACCACTCGTACTCTTGCAAAAGCTAGCTGCGCCGCCGTTTTAGGCAGTGCAGTAGTAATTGTACAATAGCGTACTAGGAGCACATAATGAAAAAGACATTATATAGTTTTGGGAAAAAATCGGCTTCATCAAGCACTGCCAATAATGCTGAAAAACGCAACTTAAAAGATGGCCATCATGCCGACTCGCCTTTGTTGCATAATAATCACGCCAAGCCTATCACCAGGCGCGACTTCATTGCGCAAGGTTTTATGACGGGCGCTGGGGTAGTAGTTGGTGGCTCTATGTTAAGCATGTTTGCTAACCCTGGCAAAGCCATGGCAGGTTTATCACCTGATATTGAAGCACTTAAAGCGGGCTGTGGTATTGCTACCCAAGGCGCGGGTAAAATACCTTTTATTGTATTTGATCTTGCTGGTGGTGCAAATATAGCGGGCTCGAATGTGTTGGTAGGCGGCAGAGGTGGGCAACTAGACTTTTTAAGTACACAAGGCTATAGCCGTCAAGGTTTGCCCGGCGACATGATCCCCTCAATCGCAAATCCAGATGCTGAACTATCAGACTTTATTAACAA
>JBLHMY010000063.1:0-12393 GCA_047621065.1 Glaciecola sp.
CCGGTTTGTTGCTAGCAGAGGGCGTGGTGGTAATTAACAATCGCGTTAAAATGAAAAAGTTTAACTGGGTCCCTGATTTAGCCACTATGCTTCAAGGATTTTCTTATTAAAACCATGGTGCACAGCCAGGTTCGGTTACAATAGTAGCTGAAAACTTACAAGAGTGAATTGCAAACGCTAATGGATACTTAACACAAATTAACAATACATCGGTATAAGAGCTTTAAATTTAAAATAAATACCATTATTATGAAAGTTATTGCGTGTTTCATCGGTTTAATACAGTAACTCGTGTTTATAACGAGTTACTTAATTTACAATACAACCAAGCTATAACTAACTATAAAGAGAAACGATTATGAAAACAAATATCGCAGCAGCTGCCGCACTCGCTACTATTATGTCTTTAGGTGTTGTTAACGCGGTTGACGCTGCAGCCAAAAAGAAAGAGAAATGCTATGGTGTTTCACAAGCTGGACAAAACGATTGTGGTAACTTAGCGGGCACCCACAGTTGTGCGGGTCAATCTACTACCAGCAACGATATTGGTGAATGGAAACTTGTACCAACAGGGTCATGTGCAGAATTAGGTGGAGTTGACAAAGAGGCTGCGAAAAAATTGTTCAAAGAAATGCAGGCTAAGAAAAACGCCGGTAATTAGTGTATAACTAGCGTATCGTTAATGCTTATTCGTTCTTTTATTAAGGAACTAGCTTGATACCATTTGCAGCTATCCCGCGGTCCAATAGCCTCATAGGCGTTGGGCTGCGTCATCCCCATTATACGCAAGCCCTGTCAGACATTCCTCTCAATAAGCACATCGATTTTGTTGAACTACATGCCGAAAACTTTTTTGCAAAAGGCGGTATTGCCCTTGAATTATTGTATGATGCTGCTCAAAAATATGCGATTAGCATTCATGGTACTTCGTTAGGCTTAGGCTCTAACATGCCGGTGCCAGCGGACACTCTGGAACAGTTTGCGCAGGTTGTTGAAGTGAGCCAGGCAAAGTGGGTATCGGAACATTTATGTTTTAATAGAGCCATGATAAATGGGCGCATTATGCATTCTGGGGATTTACTGCCCCTTGCCTACAATCAAGCATCGTTAAAGGTACTGGCAACTAATATTGGACAAGTGCAAGATAGGCTAAAACGGCCTATTTTAATTGAGAATTTGTCAGCGTATATTAGTGCGTCGGCAATTGATGCAACACAGCAAGACGACATGAGCGAATTTGAGTTTTTAATAGCGCTTTGTAAGCTAGCGGGTTGCGGGTTATTACTTGATATCAATAACCTTATTGTGAATGCCTTGAATCAAAAACAAAGTAGTGTGATTGATCATGTATACGCCAATATGCAAAAAATACCGGCTAAGCTGGTGGGCGAGATTCATTTAGCAGGCTTTAGTAATAAACAAGTGAACGGCTTTATTGTTGACGATCATGCACATGCAGTATCTGGACAATGTTGGACCTTATACAAAAAAGCGAAGGGGTTGTTTGGCAATGTCCCTACTTTAATAGAGTGGGATAACAACTTGCCCGAATGGGAAGTACTTGTGGGCGAAGCCCAAAAAGCTAGGCTATAGCATGTTGTATCAATCGCTGCTTATACAGGCTGTGTTTAATCAGCCAAAGGGCTCATCTGAACTCGCGTTAAGCGAATCGGTAAAAACAATAACTAACTTATCGGAGGGTTGTGAAAAGCAAGCTAAAAAGCATAGCGCATTTGCTATTTATCACAATAATTATATTGAAAATGGCATACGCGCACTGTCAATAACGTACCGCAGCGTGTTTGCTATTATGGACGAAGCCGACTTTCGTAAGTTGTGTGTAGCATACTTAAACACCTACCCTAAAACTTGTTTCGATTGGGCCGACTATGGCAAAGGCCTAAGTGAGTTTATGTTTAACATAGATGCACTTGCCAGCATGCCATTTTTACCCGAGCTTGCCGATATCGACTGGCGCTTAATGCATATTGAAAGATCTTCAGACCAATATTTTGACGGCGTTTCCTTTTCGCTGTTGCAAACCAATCCATTAGACACGCTCTATTTTGTATGCGCGCCTGGACTGCAGCTTACAGAAGCAATTTTTCCTATCCAAGAGTTGTGTCAACTCGCATACCAACTTGGTGACGAAAAGCAGAGTGGGACACCAGCCGCGCAAAAAAATGCGCGCGTAATTAAAATAAATAGCTTAATAAATATTGCAATAAAATCTCCAGTTTACAGGTCTATTGTGCTGTGGAGAAACCAGTACAAAGGATTATTTGAATATTGTGATAGTGCATCAACAGGCGCCTTTAGCAGTATGATAGCAAATAAAAGCATTAGCGATGTACTCAGCCATTTTGGCGATGACCAAAATGCTATGACAAATTGGCTACAGCAGCATATACAGTCAAGAAAAATTTATGCGGTGGTAGAAAAAGATTAGCATTTATTATTTACAAGTAGGTGCGAGTTTTACCCAATACTTTTAAATAAAAAAGCGTTCGATTAGGTAAGGCTTGGTATTACTTCTTACGGCTTACGGCTATAAAAAAACGGAACCCCAATGAAAAAATTAATTAATTTATACAACACTATTTTTGGTAAAGCTAACTATCTTGCAATTCCAGCTTTGCTAGGTGCTCGTTTATATGTGGCTTGGGTATTTTTCAAATCTGGACTAACTAAGCTAAACGATTGGCAAGGCACCTTAGAGCTTTTTGAATATGAGTATGTTGTACCAGTACTCGATTCGGTAACCGCCGCATATTTAGCCACTTTTGGGGAGCTGTTACTGCCGGTACTATTAGCTTTTGGCTTGTTTACACGTAAAGCCGCTATGGGTCTGTTTATCGTTAATTATATAGCCGTAATTAGTCTAGAAGATATTCCCGCCGCAGCATACAACATGCATGTAGTATGGGGTGTAATGTTACTTGCTGTGTTTATTTGGGGGGCTGAAAAAATTTCCGTCGACCCGCTATTAAAAATTAAATAAGCACTTCAAAAAATACCCAAGCAGGTTACACTTGTCTAATAAATATTAACACGAGTAAGGTGTGACCTGAATGAGCTTATTATCTTCAGTCGCTATTTTTTTAGGCGCAACTTTAATTGCCGTTCCATTATTTAAACGTTTCAAGCTAGGCGCTATTTTAGGCTATTTAGTTGCCGGCGTGCTAATAGGGCCTTCTGTTTTTAACTTCATTGCCGACCCTTACACTATTTTGCATTTCGCCGAATTGGGCGTGGTGCTATTATTGTTTGTGATAGGTTTGGAGCTTGAGCCGTCTACTTTATGGCGAATGCGTAATCAAATAATGATAAGCGGAGGCAGTCAACTAAGCCTCAGCGCGCTATTAATTGGTGGGGTATGCTATTTGGCATTAGGCTTAAGCGTAGCCACTAGCATCACTATAGGCCTTGCATTGGCGTTATCGTCTACGGCCTTTGCTATTCAGCTAATGAATGAGCAACGCGTATTAAACACACCACCCGGACAACAAGGTTTCTCGATGTTGCTGATGCAAGATGTGGCTGTTATACCTATTTTACTCTTAGTTGCGTCGCTTTCACCGACCCAGAGCGAAGGCGGTGTACAGTGGTACATAAGCCTAAGCGCGGTAGTTTCTGTGCTAGTAGTAGGGCGGTTCATGGTCAATCCTTTGCTGCGAATTATTGCGCGATATGGCAGTAGTGAAGTCATGACAGCGGCGGCATTATTCTTAGTTTTGGTAACTGCACTGGCAATGTCCAATGCAGGCTTGTCTATGGGAATGGGCGCTTTTATAGCGGGTATTTTATTAGCCGATAGTAGTTTTAAACATCAATTAGAAGTAGAAATAGAGCCCTTTAAAGGTTTGTTGTTAGGGCTGTTTTTTATCGCCATTGGGATGAACTTAGATTTAGCTTTGCTAGTGTCACAACCTATATTCATTGTGGCCATGAGCCTTGCTTTAGTTTCGCTTAAAGGTGTCATTATAGGATTGATTCTTATTGTCAATAAAGAGTCGCGACGCGACGCGACACGCATAGGAATAATGTTGTCACAAGGAGGCGAGTTTGCTTTTGTAGTTATGACTTTAGCGGTAAGCTCTGCTGTGCTTGCACCCGAAATAGCCGCCAGAGTTAATTTAATTGTAGGGCTGTCGATGGCGTTTACATCTCCCTTAATTATTTTGTATGCCAAGTTTTTTAATATACAAAATTCCTCTCCTGTTTATGAATCGCAAAGTGTGTCGCATGAGCCGCAGGTAATTATTGCTGGTTTTGGCCGCTTTGGACAAATTACTGCACGGGTATTGTCGGCTAATAATATCGTGTACACCGCGCTTGATAAAGATGCTGAACATATTGAATTTGTTAAAAAGTTTGGAAGTCGCGTATTCTTTGGTGATGCCTGCCGCCTCGATTTACTTAAAAAAGCGGGAATTGAAAATGCTCGAGTGTTGTTAATCGCAATCGATTCTGTTGAGCAAATTGATTTACTCGCCAAGTTAGTAACAGTTGAATTTCCACATATAAAAATAGTTGCCCGGGCGCGCAACCGAGTGCACGCAACAGCGCTTGCTAAAGCCGGTGTTGAGCATTTTGTTCGGGAAGTTTTTGATGGTGGCCTTAGCGCCTGCAGTCAAGTATTAGAAGCATACGGTTATACCCAAGGTCAGGCACAGCATATGACGCAAGTGTTTGCAAAACATGACCTTCAAATGCTAAACGAAATTATTCAATCTGATCTGGAATTTGATGGTTTAGTTACCACTGCGGCGAGAGGCCGCGAAGAGCTTGAGCAAATATTTATTGCCGATAAGAAGATAGTGTAGAGCTTTACTGCTTAGTTTCACTAATTATTTTGTACAAAGCGTCTGTATAAGAATATGCGCCGATAAAAATTATTCAGCGCATCAAAAACACCGCATAAAAAAGCTAGTGGTTTGTTATTTAGTTACCACCTTAATAAATGTCATATCACGATATGCATGATTTACAATGATGTCTACACTAAACGGGTGAAGCGTTGCTGCGGTAACGTCGCGTTTTACATTTAGGGTGAAATGCATAAAGGCATCGCCGGCGGCATTTTTATTGTCCCACTCTATTTTATATGTAGCATCTTGAAATGGAATAAGAGTGCCGGTGAGTGTTTTCATTCTATCTGAGCTTATGCGAATTATAGGGCTGGCGTTGGTCGTGTTTTGAGCGCTGCTGACTATGTTAAAACTACCAAACCATTTGTCTTTATATTGCCCCAGTATTTGCTCGCTATTAATACTCATAGGCGCGCTTGGAACAGGGGCCTCATAGCCTTCTAAATATGCTTGCTCGCGTTCATCCAAATGTTCTATGTAGGTATTAATCCAGTCTTGTTGGTCTGTGTCTAGGTAACCGCTTTGCTGCATATAGGCTTTAACAATAGTTTGCATAACCGAACCCCGGGCTGCCGAGTTAGATCCATTGCTTAAAATAATCACGCCCAGTTCAAGTTTAGGTACCATCAAAACATAAGCCTGATAGCCCGACAATGTGCCGGTGTGAGAAATAACCTTAAGCTCGCCAATATTGGCCATACGCCAGCCTAAACCATAGCTTTTAAATAAAGTGTTATCCCACTGGCGCTCTCGTTTCGACACCCATAAAATTGTTTGCGGATACCACATTTGATTGAGTTGCTCATCTGAAAAGGGCAGGTTCTTTCGGGTCAATAAGGCGCTCACCCATTTGAGCATATCTTCAATATTACAAACCATACCGCCTGCGGCTGCCGACATAAGTCCTTTTTGTGAAATAGCATTACGAGGAATCGCATAAATACCGCGTTCATCGTTATGACCATAGCCCATAGCAACATTGTTAAGGTTTAATTTAGGAATATCGCCTGCAAAACAGTTCATACCTAGGGGCTTAAAAATACGTTGCTCTACAAAGTTTTCAAAACTTATGCCGCTAATTTTAGCAACTAATTCGCCAGCCGTAATGTACATTACATTGGAGTAAGCATAGCTTGCTCTAAAACTATATTCGGGTGTTAAGTACTGTAGATTAGCAATAACTTGTGCGCGCGAAAATCCCGAAGGTTCTGGCCAGATCATACTGTCGCCCGCACCACTTAATAGGCCGCTGCGGTGCGTTAATAAATCGAGAATGGTAAATTCGCGGGTAACATAGGGGTCGTAAAGCTGAAATTCGGGCAGGTGGGTGATGACCTTGTCGTTCCAGTCTATTTTTTCTTCATCAACTAGTATGGCCAAAGCTGCGCTGGTGAATGCCTTGCTGGTAGAGGCTAGGCGGAAATAGGTTTGCGCGTCAACGGGTGTTTGTGCATCAATATTTGCTGCGCCAAAGCCTTTTGATAAAACCACTTTATTTTGATATAAAATACCCACGGCCATGCCGGGAGTTTGAAAGCTATTAAGGGCCTTTTCAATCGTATTTTCAAGGGATCTTTTGTTTATGCTGCTGCTTGCTTGGACTGCAGTAGCAGTAAGTGCACATAAAAATATTATAAGAGCGCGAGTTACTAAAAAGCCAACGAAAGTTGACACTTTAACCAAGGTGCTAAAAGGCCTATTTGAGGCAGCAAATTCATAAGGATTCATAATTTTTTAGTATTCTCCATAAGTAGGTGATTAGAGTGCCTAAAGCCAATATAACAGTGTGCGCAAAATCAATGGCGAACCAAGTATTGTATGTTAATACGTATTATTTGCCGTTTTATAAAAGGTAGCGGTAGCATTATTAATGAGCATCGCTTAGCTTCGTTTTTTTGCGTAAAAAACTAAAAGTGCCGCGCCAACATACATTACTAATCCATAACCGCCCGCAATAATTGCGTAGGCAGGCTCTTTAATAAAGGTAACGGCAATTAAAATAGCGAGAGCGGCATTTTGTGTCCCCACTTCTATGCCTATAGTTAGGCAGTCTTTGTTATTGAGTAAGAATAGTTTTGCCAAAAACAGGCCCATTAAAGTTGCGAGTATATTTAGACTAATAGTGAACATGTATAAGTCGGGAAAACCATTAATAAGCATATCTCGCTCATCAAAACAAATTTTCAAAATAAGCAATAACATAAACAAGATAGAGAGCTTACGAAAAATGGGCTCTAATTTAAGCGCGACGCTAACATAACGGTGGCGGGTAAGCATACCAACTGCTACCGGCAAAAGCGTAATAATAATGAGCCCCAGCGAGGTTGCTAGTAGAGAGAATTGGGCAGGCTCACCTTGGGCAAAGTAATTGATGGAAAACGCAATTAAAAAAGGCGTAGTAAATACACATATAACCGTGGTGATCGCCGTAAGTGAAATAGACAAGGCTAAATTTGCCTTGGCTAAATGCGACAATAAATTAGAAGTACTACCTCCGGGGCAAGCGGCTAATACCATCATGCCTATTGCTACTTCTTTTGGTGCATTAAATAAAACAGCTATAGAGAAGGCCAGCGCGGGCAAAAATAGTACCTGTCCCACTATTCCGATAAAGATTGGTTTGGGTAATCGCGCTAATCGTGCAAAATCTTTTACCTGTAAACTCAAGCCCATACCAAACATAATGCTGGCAAGGACTAAGGGCAAAAATATAGCGGTAAAAATTGAAGACTGCATGTAATTTAACTCATTTGGACCGGCGTTAACTCATTTTAGCGAGCATCGACATGGGCGCTACACGCATAATTAATTGAATAATCGCCCATGGCCACGATGGTACGTAGCTATTTCCACCCTCTTTTTCAATCGCCTTAACAATGGCTTTACAGCCCGTTACGGTGTCAACCAAAAATGGTGCTTTTTCGATTCTTTCATTAATTTCACTGCGAATAAAGCCCGGGTGAATGGTCGATACTTTTATAGGTGTTTTGGCTAAATCCATTCGTAGACCTTCGCTTAAAGAGCTAAGTGCGGCTTTTGAAGCGGCATAAACATTAAGCGCCCGCCGAAATCCACGCACCGCGCTGATAGATGAAATAGTCACCAAATGGCCAGAGTTTTGCGCTCTAAATATGGTTACAGCGGCTTCGCACTGGGCAAGTGCGGATACAAAGTTAGTGACTGCCGTTTGCTTATTTGCTTCAAAATGGCCGGTGCCAATTGAGGCACCTTTGCCCATGCCGGCGTTAACTATTACCCTGTCGAGTTGTTTGAGTTCTTCTTTAAACTCATTGAAAACAGTAAATACAGCCTTGTGGTCGTTAACGTCGAGTGATTTGATAATAACCTTAATAGTGGGGTTTATGGTAAGTAACTCTTGCTTAAGTACTTCTAATCGGTCTATACGCCTGGCACACAAGGCTAAATTTCTTCCTTTGCGCGCAAATTGCACCGCCATTTCTCGCCCAAGGCCTGAACTTGCTCCAGTAATTAGGATGTTTTGTCTCATGGTTATAATTTCCGTTATTACTGCTTTAGTGTGTTGTAATTTTTATTGGTGTTTAATAATTTTATTGCATCGGTAAAGTAAGTAATGCACAAACACCCACATATTTTTATAGGCTTTGTTGCGCGTTTGTTTGTGGTGGTAGCGATAATAAATTTGCTGGACTATACCAGCTAACCTAAATAAACCATATACTTCGTAAAAGGCAAATTCTTTTGGCTCCAACCCTTGTTTATGGCAATAGTAGTCAATTACCTGCTGGCGCGTCATCATGCCTGGAATGTCGGTAGGTTGACGCTGCGTACTGTGAGCCATAAAGTCGTCGTCGGCCTGTATCCAGTAGGCTAGGCTGTTGCCTAAGTCCATTAGAGGGTCGCCTAAAGTGGCTAGCTCCCAATCAAGTACACCTAGTATTTTGGTGGGATCTTTTGCATCAAGTACTAAATTGTCAAAACGATAATCGTTGTGGGTCATGCAAATAGTTTCTTTTGCTGGCAAATGCTTTTCAAGCCAATTCATCACTTTTTTGCCACTGGGAACATTCCACGTTTTTGCATCGGTGTAACGTTTATTCCAACCAAGTATTTGCCGCTGCGCATATCCTGCGCCTTTGCCTATGTGCGACAAATTAGCCGCCTCTATATCAACATTATGCAAATTAATAAGTTCATCAAGGGCTACTTCACATAGTTTATTTGCTTGCTGCTGGGTTAAATTAACGCCTCGCGGAAAATGTTTGCGTGGAATAATGCCGGCAATTTTTTCCATCACATAAAATTCAGCGCCAATTACGCTTTCATCGTCGGTGTAGCCAAGCATGGTAGGCACTTTACTATAAACCGGTTTAAGTGCGTCTTGTAGTTTGAACTCACGTCCCATATCGTGGGCACCTCTGGCCTTGGTGCCGGCAGGCGGTCTGCGTAATATCAACTCGCGATTGTCAAAGCTTAGACAGTAGGTCCAGTTAGACGCACCGCCTGAGTATTGGGTAACGTTCATTTTTCCTACTAAAGACTTACCGTCGGCAAACTTAATTTCGCTATTGAGCCACGTTAAAAGTGGTTCTACCGGAAGTTCTTCACCTTCACGTACTTTACTGCCTGTATCTAGCACCGAAGGTGACTGGTGTGTTATTTGCGTAGTCATATTGGCCTATTTATATTTTTTTAGCTCTAATCTAGATACCATGGCCATGTGCACTTCGTCTGGCCCATCAGCAAGGCGAAGCGATCGCGCGCCTGCAGCAAATCTGGCAATTGGGAAGTCGTTACACATTCCGCCGCCGCCATGAAGTTGTAGTGCTATATCAACCACCTGTTGCGCCATGTTGGGCACCACTACTTTTATTGCTGAAATATCTACCATAGCATTTTTAACGCCTAAGTTATCTATTTTCCATGCGGCTTGCAGCGTAAGTAAACGGCTTTGTTCAATTAGCATACGCGCTTGTGCAATACGTTCTTTGTTGCCGCCTAATTCAATTAGTGGTTTGCCAAAGGCAACGCGTGCTAATCCGCGTCTTATACCTAGTTCTAAGGCTTTTTCTGCCATGCCAACAGCGCGCATGCAGTGATGAATTCGGCCTGGACCTAAACGCCCCTGTGCAATAGCAAAGCCTTTACCCAAACCTACTAATAGATTTTCTTTGGGTACGCGAACGTTATTTAAATGTACTTCACCATGACCAAACGGTGCATCGTAATCGCCATATGCGCTAAGCATGCGTTTTATTTCTATACCTTTTGTATCTAAGGGCACCATAACCATAGAGTGTTGGCTGTGGCGGTCGTTTTCTGGGTTTGATAAACCCATGAATACCATAACTTTAGCATTGGGATGGCCTAAGCCTGTGGTCCACCATTTTTTACCGTTTAAGATGAGTTCGTCACCATCGGCTTTTATGCTGGCTTCCATGTTGGTGGCGTCAGACGAAGCTACGTCGGGCTCGGTCATGCCAAACACTGAGCGTATTTCGCCATTTAGCAAAGGAGTTAACCATTTTGTTTTTTGAAAGTCATTGCCAAAATGATAAAGCACTTCCATATTGCCGGTATCAGGGGCGTTGCAGTTGAATATTTCGGGGGCGAAAATAACCCTGCCGGTTTCTTCCGCTAGAGGCGCATATTCTAAACAACTAAGGCCTTGTCCTAATTTAGCATCGGGTAGGAACATATTCCATAAGCCTTGTTCTTTAGCTAAGGCTTTTAAACGGGTAATATCGGGATGTACTTTCCAACTTTTCCAATTACCGTCTGGGTTGGCTGCATGAATTTCTGCATAGACTTTGTCTTCAATAGGGAATACATGCTCGTCCATAAAGCCGCGTATACGGGTTAAAAAGTCTAGTGTTTTTGGGTTGTGAGAAAAATCCATGCTGGCCTCTTTGAATATAAAATATTAAACAAACCTTAGCATAGTAGATGTTTGGTATAAGCGATAATTGCTTTAAGTGACGCAAGTTTATAAAGAGGGCTTATACAAGCTAGCGTTTTGAATAGTCTTGCTTTATGGCCGAATCCTATGGGAAGAAGCCACTAGTTGGTGTAAAAATCTGTTTTCTCACAGTAGTGCTTGCGGCAAAGCGACACGTACCTCTCATTTCCGCCAATTTCTATTTGCGCGCCATCTTGAATAACGTCTCCGTTGCCATCTAATTTAGCCACAAAATTGGCTTTGCGGCCGCAATGGCAAATGGTTTTGAGTTCGTTCATTTTGTCGGCCCACGCTAATAGGTAATGGCTGCCAACAAAGGTTTCGCCTTTAAAGTCGGTTCGTAAACCATAGGCAAGTACAGGAATATTTAGTCTATCGACAATTTGTAAACACTGTTTTACTTGCTGGCGGCTCAAAAACTGAGCTTCGTCAATAAACATGCACGACAACTTGTCTTGTTTATGCCGAGCAGCAACGTCATCAAAAAGATTCGTTTTATTGGTAAATAAATCGGCTTTAGACTGCAAGCCAATACGTGAGGCAATTTTACCTTCGGCAAAACGGTCGTCAAAAGCAACGGTATAAAGTTGGACTTTCATACCGCGCTCTTGATAGTTGTAAGCCGATTGTAATAAAGACGTCGATTTGCCAGCGTTCATTGCTGAATAGTAAAAATATAATTGAGCCATAGTATTTTTTTATTGATTTTCTAAATAGTGGATAAAGTAAGCATGTAAATAAGTTTACTTTTTTCTTATTATCAAATAATAACGTGTAATTCATGATAGCCATAGCTGTTTTATAGATTTTGTCGACAAAACCCGACGATATTTAATATTGAACTAGGTCATTAGACTGTTGGCGTATAGATCAGATATTAATCATTTACTTTCACGGGCTATTTTTTCAAGTCCATTTATATCATCAACAATATGCTCAACTATCGATTTTTGGCATATTCTGACTTTATGCGAGTTGTTTCAGTCGCAGTAGCGACACCAAGCGCTAATACTCAAGGTGAATACACCCCAGTTACTAATGGTCCAAGCTATATACAAACAGTCACATGGGGCGCGAATGGTCCTATCGCAGAAGCTTTGTTAGGTACTTCGCAGTCGGCAAACTTCGACAGCCCTTATAATAGAGAGAAAACTAGGCACTATTCGGCGAAAAACTGGATCCCTTCACCTTTTAGTTCGGCAAAAATTGCAACTCAAGCGCTGGTAAAAGTATTAAACTGAGTGAGTAAGCTTATAGTTACATGACTAAAAGCATATTCTTAGGCAAAAAAATAAGGCGCTTTTGCGCCCTATTTAATTTTCATGAATTTCAACAAACCAACTACTTAAGCAGCATTCGCTTTTGTATCAGCTTGTGTATCTTGCCGACCACCTTGTGTAAAGTCATCTTTAACGACAGCGGGTATTATTTCCATATCGAATGTGAACTCGTCTACACGTACCGACAATTTACGTTTCTCATTATATTCTAATAAAATGACTCTTTCGGCTTCAGTAACTTCGCCTTTTTCCAAAAGTATGTTCACTGCGTTTTCAAACGATAAAAACGGCACAATAGGTGCTT
>JBLHMY010000064.1:0-12095 GCA_047621065.1 Glaciecola sp.
GGTGATGGGCTTTGCGCAGAGCCTTGGAATATGTTGGCACTTGCAGCAACATCTTCAGTGGAAGCGTTATGGTTTGAGTTATAGGACGATGTAACAAGTTTTGTGTAATTGCCTATCACAAGCTACTGTGCTTTGAGTTACACAATATGCCAATGTTGTGTGAGTGCATGGCAGGCTCTCCTTTAAGGTCATATTAAACATCGGTGATATAAACCATGCCACCCAAACCTTCAGATGCCCCTTAATAGCCTAAAGTCCTCCAAATGAAAGTGTGTCTCTTGATGATGTTTTCATAACAGGAGGGTGCAGTCATAAAGTTTGACTAACTTGGAGTTAGTTCGATGCACACATATGCATAGTGAGACAGGTGGGTATATAAGGGAAATGAGCTTAGACAAAATTTATGGTTTGCCATTGTTTGAGCTCCACATTTTTTTGACAGGAAATTTAGATAAAAATAATACTCATAATTGGTTTGATAACGTTATGCAAGGAAGCTAACGCGCAAAGTCAGGTTTTGGGAAAAAACATTGTAACGCTTGAACAAGCAGATTAAACAATAATAGCGCTTTTGCCCGTCGCTGACCGGTTTGAAATCTGCCTTTTTATTTGTCGAAGCAACTGCCATTAGGATAACAAGATATAACATCAAGCAATCTGGAAATTTACAGATTGCTTGATGTTATATCTTGTTAATGTTTACAAAGTACCTAGTCTGTATACAGTTTATATTTTTAATGAGAGGTGAAAAATATCACATACTAGCCACCAAGTTGATCGTTTGCTACTTTGTATCTTGGATCTTCATTTACGTTAATTTCTACATAACGATTAGCCTTTCTTAGCAACATTCGGCATTCAGGACTAATATGGCGAATATGCAGAGTTTTACCGTTTTCTTGATATTTGTCGGCTAAATTATCTAAAGCATCTATACCCGACGAATCCCAAATGCGCGAACCGTTAAAATCGATAACCACGTCTTGTGGGTCATTTTGCATATCAAACAAATCTTTAAAGTGAGATACCGAGCCAAAGAATAACGGACCATCAAGCTCATATACTTTCCAACCGTCGTCATCGGTATGCGAACGCGCTATTGTATGCGTAGCATGTTTCCATGCAAACACCAACGCTGATACTATAACGCCTACTATAACTGCTACCGCTAAATCAACAGCCACAGTAATACCTGTTACTAAGAATAAGACAAAAGCATCTTCTTTATTGACCCCGCGGATAATTCTGAATGATGCCCATTCAAAAGTCCCAATAACGACCACAAACATTACCCCAACCAAAGCGGCTAGTGGCACCATTTCAATGAGTGGTGCTGCTACCAATATGAAGAAAAGCAATACTAAAGCAGCAGTTATACCCGACAGTCTGCCACGTCCGCCTGAATTAATGTTAATCATACTTTGACCAATCATGGCGCAACCGCCCATACCGCCAAAGAAACCGTTTACGGTGTTAGCTACGCCTTGTCCCACACATTCAACGTTGCCTTTACCGCGCGTATCGGTCATTTCGTCAATGAGCGTAAGGGTTAACAATGATTCTATTAGGCCTACCAGCGCTAAAATAACAGCTGTAGGTAAAATAATATAGAAGGTTGCAAGGGTGAATGGCACCATAGGAATGGCGAAACTGGGTAACTCTCCAGCAAGAGAAGCTGTTGCGCGCTCATCAACTGGCAACATATCACGCACGTAATCAATCACGGTGCGGGCTTCTATGACATCAACAAAAGTCACTAATAATGTAACGACTATTATGGCTACCAGCGATGCTGGGACCGCTTTTGTCAGCTTCGGCAGAATATAAATAATTGCCATGGTCAATGCAATTAAGCCAACCATGGTATAAAGGGTTATGCCTGACATCCACTCCCACTGGCCTCCACTACCAAGAATCTTAAATTGCCCTAATTGCGCTAAAAATATTACAATTGCTAGACCGTTTACAAAGCCCAACATAACGGGATATGGTACTAAACGAATAAACTTGCCCAGCTTAAATACACCAAAGAGAATTTGAATCAGTCCTGCCAAAACAACCGCGGCAAATAAATATTCAACTCCGTTAGTCATGACTAGCGCAACCATTACCACTGCCATTGCACCGGTTGCACCTGAAATCATACCAGGGCGACCGCCAATAGCAGACGTAATTAGCCCCATCATAAAGGCTGCGTAAAGCCCAACCATAGGTGCTACACCAGCCACAAAGGCAAAAGCAACCGCTTCTGGTACCAAAGCGAAAGCGACAGTGATGCCCGACAGCACATCATTTTTGATATTGCCTTTCGCGCCATTAAAGTTATTAAACATGGTTTACCCGTTTGTAAGCTAGTGGCAACCACCAGCATTTTGTTAACGTGCTAATTAAGAGTACTCATTAGCACGATTAATCGAAATTTTGGCGCGCAGTGTAGCAGATGCAAACATAGAATTCATTTAACAGATTGTTAAATGTGTTTATGCGCAATAATTTACTGACAAATTATTGACATTACAAGCCTATTTACCTGAACCACCAATGCAATTTGGCGAACTAGGTGAAGCGCCCTGCTTTTTAGTCCAGTCACTTAGCGTATAGGTATGCAATGCTAATGCGTGCACAGGACCTGCCAATTGGGTGCTTAAGAGCTCATTCACCAAGCGGTGACGCTGTATTAGCCTTTTTTGCTCAAATGCGTCGCTAACAATGGTGACTTTAAAGTGTGTTTGTGAATTAGCAGGCACATTATGCATATAACTTTCGTTTACAACCTCAAGATGTATTGGCGAAAATTTTTCCTTAAGTTTTTCAGTGATAATGGTTTGTACAGTAGTTTCTGTGTTCATAAATTATGCCTTTGAAAAGTGGATTTAGGATGTTTTAACCATGCTATCGATTTTATATTATGGGTGCCATGCTTTACGTTTATATCACTTTTTAGGCGTAACATGGCGGAAAGTAAAGTTAAGCCTGGGCCCAATTTGGGTGCGACTCTTATTGAGTCCATGGTGCCAGTTTTGCTGGGTGTCTCCTTTCATAATGAGTAAAGAACCATGCTCAAGGCCTATTTTATAGGTTTCTTTTGAATGAATGTTTTTAAAGGTAAAACGACGCGTTTGTCCTAGGCTTACCGAAGCAATAACAGGCTGGGAACCAAGCTCTGGTTCATTGTCAGCGTGCATTCCCATAGAGTCTCTGCCATGACGATAGTAGTTAGCAAGCACCGAATTAAATGGCGCTTTGCATTTTTGTTCACATGCCTGTTTTAGCTTGCCAAGTCGCGCGTCCCAAGGCAGTGGCTGCATCAGCAATTTTGAGTATTCGTATTGACTGTCTGCGTCACCGTACCATGCTTGAAGTCGCGGAATTAATCGCTGTTGACCATATAATGTAATGCTAGGCTGTTGCCACTGGAGCTGAGCAATAAAGTATTCCATTAAACTTTTAGCATGTTTATGACTTAGCCAATTAGGATAGTATTCAACATGCGCATTTTCCATTGGCAGAATGAAAAAAGCCTCTTGGTTTTGGTCGCCGCTTGGTTGCGCTGTATTGTCGGCAAGTAAGCTTGTTTGTTCGGTCATGATTGTTCGGCCATTGTGTTTGGTAATGTATGTTAGAACTTGTTTTTTGTATCGTTTATGCGTAAATCTGTTTGCTCTTTAAGTACCAAAACAAGTTGTGAGCATGATGCTATAGCATAATTATAGTATGTTATCATGAGTCAGTTATTAAACGCGACATGTCACCTTTGTTTACTTAACACGCGTTAGGCATGATCAAAGCTACATTTGGACATATTGATAGCTAAACGCACTCTATTTGAGTCGTTTTATTCTGTCTATTGTTAACACTACGCTACTATAAAAAAGCGACTATGAAAAAAATCACCTATGAATAATACGCAGCTACATATTCAAGCTCAAACATTTTCCTTAAAACGTTTTCCAAGCAATCATTTTGATAAATCATTAAGGGCCTGGGATGCCGCCGACGAGTATATTATCGATAATGTAGCCGATACCGTTAACTTAAACGACCTTCATCACATTGCAATTATAAACGACAGCTTTGGTGCAATTACTTGTGCAATGGCTCGGCTTGCTCCACAGGCGAAAATAAGTGTTTTTACCGATTCATACATGGCAGTACTTGGCATTGAACAGAATTTAAGGGGCAGTAATTTAGATAAAAACAATGTGTCAGTACACAGTTGTTTAGCGCTTGACAGTCTACACATAAAAGACGGACAAAAAGTTGATTTAGTATTGTTGAAGGTGCCCCGCACTCTTTCATATATGGACTATATACTACAAAAACTCAGTGCTGTATTTTCTGCCGCTAGTGCAAAGCCCGAATCCCCAGTATTTATAGGTGGCGCAATGGTAAAGCTCGTGACGTCTTCGGTAATGAAAATATTTAACACTCACATGACAGACACAAGCACCTCACTGGCGCGCAAAAAAGCGCGTTTAATATTTTGTAAGTGCACAAACCATAGCATTCAAAAGTTGCCGGTAAACCAAATATTACCTAGCTTAGCAACTCAAACACCACATAAACAAGAGTCTCCTATACATGAAGTGCAAGACAACGAGCTTGACTTTACCCTCTACAATTACCCTAACGTTTTTTGCCGAGAACAAGTCGATATTGGCGCACGCTACATGTTAAAAGTGCTGCCAAAAATACGTAAAGCAAATCAAGTGGTAGTAGATTTGGGCTGCGGCAACGGTATTTTAGGTATTAGTTTACTGCTAAAACATAAAGATAATCCGCCCAAAGTCATTTTTATAGATGAATCGTATATGGCAATAGAGTCTGCCAAAACAACGCTGTTAAACAGCAGCGTAAGTGAACAGTCAAAAACCGACGCTGAGTTTATAGTGGGCCATTGTTTAGAGGAATTTATCCTCAATAACCAAAATAACCCAAGCCATTTAAAAGGAGTCGATTTGGTTATTTGTAACCCCCCTTTTCATCAGCAAAACACGGTCGTTGATGATATTGCATGGCAAATGTTTATGGATGCAAAAAAGGTACTCAGGGTAGGTGGAGAACTCAGAATTGTGGGTAACAGACACCTTGAGCATCGCGCAAAACTCAGAAAGCTTTTTGGTGCTTGTAACGTTGTCGCCAGTGATAATAAATTTGTAGTACTATCTTCTATAAAACAAGGCTAAATAAAGTCAAGTATTGCCAAACAATCAAAGGAAATTATCAATGACCACTCTGCGTTTATTTGCCCTGAGTATAATATTACTTACATGCTCATTTGTAGTGAATTCCCAAGCCCGCGAAAGTCCTAAAATGAAAAGTCCCATTGGCGCAGCCGTGCAGAAAGACAATTATTACCCAAGGGTTAAATTTGAGACTACTATGGGCGATATAGTAATTGAACTCAGTCGCAGTAAAGCGCCTATTACTAGCAATAATTTTTTGACCTATGTAAAAGAAAAAGAATATGACAACACCCTTTTTCACCGCATTATTCCCGGCTACATTGTTCAAGGTGGTGGTTATACGCCTGAATTTTCCGAACGAAAATCTAACTATAAAATTATTAACGAGTCGGGAAATGGTCTTAAAAATAGAGCCTACAGCATTGCTATGGCGCGTATGGGCGACCCACATTCAGCTAAGCGTCAGTTTTTCTTTAATATGAAAGATAACGACAACTTAAATCCTGGTCGCAACTGGGGCTACGCAGTATTTGGCGATGTAATAGAGGGCCAAGAAGTGCTTGACGCTATTGCTTTGGTCGCCACCCAAGTGAATCCTAAAGTAGGTTTTCCCGACACCCCCGTTAAGAATGTTATACTAACCCGCGCTACTATTTTACCTGAACCGGTCTTCGATTGAGGAGCATCCTCAACACAACGGTAAGCTATGACAGACTAGTAGTTACCTTAACCTAAGCAATTTAATAGCAATAAGGATACATATGAAAGCATCAGATCTTATGGTCAAAGCATTAGAAGCCGAAGGTGTAGAGTACATTTTTGGTATTCCAGGAGAAGAAAACTTAGACCTACTCGAATCGCTACGAAACTCATCTATCAAGCTTATTTTAACTCGCCATGAACAAGGCGCTGGTTTTATGGCCGCTACTTATGGACGCTTAACTGGCAAGGTTGGCGTATGTTTATCTACCTTAGGACCAGGCGCAACGAATTTAGTCACCCCTGCTGCTTATGCCCAACTTGGCGCTATGCCAATGCTTATGATTACCGGTCAAAAACCCATCAAAACCAGCAAACAAGGACGCTTTCAGGTAATTGATGTGGTCGACATGATGCGCCCTATTACCAAATACACAACACAGGTAGTTAGTGGGGACCGAATTCCTTCTATAGTGCGTGAAGCTTTCAGACTAGCAAGTGAAGAACGACCAGGGGCTGTGCATATAGAGTTGCCAGAAGATATTGCTGATGAGCAAACCTTGGCGCCTCTTTTGAAGCCCAGCGTAGTAAGAAGACCCATTGCGGAATATAAAGCCATAAACGCCGCTGTAGACATGATAGAAGCAGCTAAGTCGCCTGTGTTAATGATAGGTGCAGGTGCTAATCGAAAACTAACCTCAAAAATGCTGCGTGAGTTTGTAGACAAAACCGGCATCCCTTTTATTACTACACAAATGGGTAAAGGCGTATTAGACGAAACAGACGATAAGTTTATGGGTAATACCGCACTATCGGCTGGCGATTTCGTTCACCGGGTAATTGCCCGTGCCGATCTTATTATTAATGTAGGTCACGATGTAGTAGAAAAACCGCCTTTCTTTATGGAAGACAATGGTCAACAGGTTATTCATATAAACTTTCAAACCGCCGCCGTTGACCCCGTCTACTTCCCACAGCTTGAAGTGGTAGGAGACATAGCCAACAGTATTTGGCAAATCAACCAAGCCATCAATGCAAAATGCACATGGGAACTCGACTTTTACAGCGACGTAACCAAGGCCTACATTGAACACAGAAACGAAGCTGAAAACGACAACCGTTTCCCAATTTTACCTGAACGAGCAGTTAAAGCAGTGCGCTGTGCCATGCCTAAAAACGGCATAGTGACCTTAGACAACGGCGTATATAAAATTTGGTTTGCACGTAATTATCCCGCCGCCATGCGCAATACCTTATTGCTCGACAACGCATTAGCCACTATGGGCGCAGGTTTACCCTCAGCCATGGCTGCAAAACTTGTTTACCCCGATCGTCCCGTAATAACGGTATGTGGCGACGGCGGGTTTATGATGAATAGCCAAGAAGTAGAAACCGCCGTGCGTTTGGGCTTGCACATTGTCATTATTATATTACGTGACGACGCCTACGGTATGATTCAGTGGAAACAAAGCAATATGGGCTTTGACAATTATGGACTCGACTACGGCAACCCTGACTTTGTAAAGTACATAGAAAGCTATGGCGGTAAAGGGTGGCGCATAGATGCCGCACATAAACTACAAAGCCAAATTGAAGCATGCCTAGCCCAGCCTGCCGTTCATTTAATAGATGTACCTGTTGACTACAGCCTGAATGATGAAACCTTAAATAAAACTATTCGCACACTGAGCAGCAAACTTTAAGTTTGCTTGCTGTGCTTGTTGCGCTTGTGAAAGTATAAATATAAAAGGACAAACCATGAAACTAGCTACAAAATACCCTTATTTTCTTGCAAGCAAAGCGGTGTTTGCAAATACCAATTTAGCGGTTACCAATAAATATACCCAAGAAGTGGCGACTAAAGTTGCCCTTGCAGACGCAACGGTAATAGACCAAGCCATTGCTGCGGCTAAAGCAGCGCAACCGGCGCTTAACAAAATGCCGGCATACAAGCGCCAGCAAATTCTTGAACACTGCGTAATGCGCTTCAAGGAACGCTTTGATGAACTCGCCTATGCTTTGTGCATAGAAGCAGGCAAACCCATAAAAGATGCCAGAGGGGAAGTAACCCGGTTAATAGACACCTTTAAAATTGCTGCTGAAGAATCGGTGCGAATTTCGGGGGAAGTCATTGAACTAGAAATTACCGAGCGTGCCCGCGGATATTCAGGTATGACAAAACGAGTACCTATTGGTCCATGTTCGTTTATATCACCTTTTAACTTTCCTTTAAATTTAGCCGCCCACAAAGTAGCCCCCGCTATTGCCGCGGGCTGTGCTTTTGTTTTAAAACCCGCCAGCCGCACACCCTTAGGTGCAATTATAATTGGTGAAGTACTAGCCGAAACCGATTTGCCACAAGGCGCTTTTTCAATTCTACCGTGCAGTAGAGATGGCGCTGACTTGTTCACCACCGACGAGCGCTTTAAACTATTAAGCTTTACTGGTTCGCCAGATGTAGGCTGGGCACTAAAAGCAAAAGCAGGTAAAAAACCAGTGGTATTAGAACTGGGTGGAAATGCCGCTTGTATAGTTGATCACGATACCGACCTAAACGATGCAGTGGAGCGCATTGTATTTGGCGCTTATTACCAAAGCGGCCAAAGCTGCATAAGTGTGCAGCGCGTAATAGTGCATAGCGACATATACGACAAATTTAAACAGGCCTATGTTGATAAAGTGAGCAAGCTCGTACATGGGGATCCACTTGAAGAAAGTACTTTTATTGGCCCTATGATTGCCGAATCAGAAGCAATACGTTTGGAACAATGGATTAAACAGGCCGTTGAAAAAGGCGCTGACTTATTATGCGGTGGCCAGCGCACCGGTGCTATGTTGCAAGCCACTATACTTGAAAATGTACCTGACGACTGCGACGTTAACAGCAAGGAAGCCTTTGGACCGGTGTCGGTTATTAGCCGTTTTACTGACTTTGACGAAGCGCTTAAAGAAGTAGACAACAGTCAATTTGGTTTACAAGCAGGCATATTCACTCGCGACATTTATAAGGCTCACAAGGCATGGAATACCCTTGAAGTAGGCGGTGTTGTGATAGGTGATGTTCCAAGCTGGCGAGTAGACAACATGCCTTACGGTGGCGTTAAAGAGTCTGGCTTGGGCCGCGAAGGCATTCGCTATGCCATTGAAGATATGACGGAAATACGACTAATGGTGCTGCGCAATCCAAACCCATAAATATTGGGTCGGTAGCGGCCATACGTAAAAGGGCGATAGGCCATAAAAAGCCTAACGCCCCTAAATATGAAACATAACACGCCTAACTACGTCTCTTTTTAAATCCAAATAAACCATTGTCGACTATTTTTTGAGCCACTAATTTAGGCACCATTTCTTCCCAGTCGCCACGGCCTGCTTTTAAACTTTTCAGCACATCTCTGGAGAAGATAGTAAACAATTTATCATCACTGGTTTCAAGGCCGGTTAAAAAGTCGTTTTCTAATAGGTGTCGGTATAAGAATCGCAAGTGCTCTGGGACTTTTAAATCCGAAAAGCCCCTAAGCTCGCAATCTGCGGTAATTTCTGGGTAAATAAACATGCGAGTATTGTCAGCGAATAGTTTACCAAACCCTTCCAAAATACCACCTTCAACACCGCGATATGATTCTTCGTCAAAAATTTGCTTCATATTAATCATACCAACCACAATACCAATTTTCATTTTCGTATATTGACGAAAATAAGCTCGCAGCGAGAAATAACGGGTGTAGTCTGAAATCATTACGTTGTAACCCAAAGCATTCAGCAACTGTACACGCTGCACTAGGTCTTCTTCTGGCACTTCATTGTCGTTACCTTTGGCATCGTTGAGCGAAATTTCGGCTATGGCAATGGTATTTTTTTCATTAATGCCTTGTTGTTCAAAAAACGACTTTTTACCCTGCTCTATCATATCAACGTTGAGGTTTGTAACCGGCCTAAACGACCCACGAATAGTGATCACATTTTTTTTATATAACATTTCGGCTGGAACACAAATGCTGCCATCAGGCCTGAACATTATTGCGCGTGTTTTCCAACTTCGGATTAAATGAAGGTTAATTGCTCGGTTGTCGAGGTCTTCAAAGTAAGGGCCAACAAATTCAATTGAATCAATCTCTATTCTGTCGGGCTTGATGCTGTCGGTGAGTGAATCGATGATCATTTTGGGGTTTTCAAAATAATAGTAGGCGGCATAAATTAAATTAACCCCTAATATGCCAAGCGCTTGTTGTTGCGCTTCGGCATTGTCGTCGCGCATACGTACATGTACTTTAATATTTGAAGGCTCTGCGCCTGGATACATTTGCACCCTTATGCCACACCAAGCGTGACATTCATTTTGACGATTAAAGCTTTTAGCCGACACCGTAGCGGCATAGGCAAAGTAACGTGACGATTTTGAACGTACATCACTCACTCTTGCAAGCACCAAGTCGAGCTCTTGCTGCATCATCGCTTTAACACGCGCTTTACCAACATACCGGCCATCTTCTTGCACGCCGTATATAGCATCTGAAAACGTCATGTCGTAAGCCGACATGGTTTTTGCAATAGTGCCAGCGGCGGCGCCTGCTAAGAAGAATTGCCTAGCAACTTCTTGTCCTGCACCTATCTCTACAATAGTGCCATATTTCTTATCATCAAGATTTAAGCGCAATGCTTTTTGCGACGTAGAGCGAGAGCTAACGGGTTTATGTTCCATGGGGTCTCCAGAAAATGAGGATGATTTAATATCGTGTGCATTTTACAGTGAAAGTATTTTACCTTAATTTATCGGTTAATTGATCCTATCAATGAGATAAATTTATGTCTTTACTAAACTAAAACAAAGAACTAGCTGGTTTATACACACTAAAACATGTTTGTCAGGTACTAAATTATTTATAAAAACCTATGTCTATGCATCTGTTATATTGGCTGCTAAATCTTTAAAGCTTGCCACATATAACTCACCCCATACATTGCGATCATCATGTAAAACGGGGCTTGAACGCGGATAACGGTGATTTTCCCTGTCGTCATGAAAATGGGTGTTTTTCCAACCACTGGTACTATCGAAAAAGGCCTTTATACCTTTTTCACCACTTTTTTCATAGCTGCCAGCAAGGCACGTTTCTACATAAGATAAACTAACGGGATACTTAAGTGTTGATGGTTTAATAGCTAACGTCTCACATATATATATAGGCGTTTTGAGTAACAATTCTTGTAATGCGGTGTTTTGCTGGGCGCCGGTGTCTTCAATTAAAATACTGTGGGGCAAAATTTTCGTAAAGCGATAATCCTGCTCCCGCTTTTCAAAATTAGCATCAAATTGTAATGCGAGTAATTGAGCACTCAAGTGGCTTGTTTTATTGGGTATTGCACCCACATAGGTCTGCTTTTCAGATAGCGAACGCGTGATCCAGTCACGCTCCCAACCTTCAATTGTTACAGCGAGGCTCGGACCCATAATTTGGCTGTAGGTTTGGCGTGAGTATTGACTCAGTAAGCTACCGTAACCAGCTATTAAAACTTTGGCTTTGGCTGATTCAATGAAATCGATGATGTTTTGTTGGGCCCTTAACGTGATATTCATATGTTATCTTTGTATTAGCAGTTGCGGTGACCAAAACTAGTCACCTGTTCAATGTTATCTTTTTGCAGCGCGAGCATAATCAAGCGATCAACGCCAAGTGCAACACCCGCGCACTGCGGCAAACCGCTCTTAAGCGAAGCTATAAAATGAGTGTCTATAGGGACTGTTGAAAGCCCCAAAGCTATTCGTTTTTGATTGTCTTGCTCAAAACGTGTTAACTGGCTTTGCGCATCGGTAAGCTCATCAAAACCGTTGGCAAGTTCTATCCCTTTATAAAAAACCTCAAAACGATTCGCCGTTTTTCCATCGTCACACAATGTCGCCAATGACGCCTGGCTTGCCGGGAAATAAGACACAACGATAGGACGTTCTTTCCCAATATTCGGCTCAATATGCGCACTAAACAAGACCTGCAATATACTGTCTTTTAACAGCGTTTTTGTATGTACACTTTGGTTTAAGACTAAATTACCCTGTAAACTACTGACATAGTCGCGTAAGCCAAGCGCTGTGCATAACGTAATTAATGCAGACAATTCTATTTCCAGCGGGTTAATTTTCAAATACTTCACAAACAGATTGCAATAGCTTACTTGGTCTACCTGCTCAATGGGTAATATTAGGAGTAGTAG
>JBLHMY010000065.1:0-11934 GCA_047621065.1 Glaciecola sp.
ACTTAGCTTCTAAATCTTTGGTTTCTACTTTGATATAGCTTTCATATATGTTCGCCGCCTTTTCAGGTTCTCCATTTATCATATATAAACGTGCTATAAAATTTAGCACATCGCTGTTTAAAGGAGCTCTTTCGTACATGGCTTTAGCAGTTACAAGGGCTTCTTGGGGTTTGTCATCAAGGATATCTTGGTATCCCTGTACAAGTCCTTTATAAACCACATTCGTGTCAAGTAAAAGCAACTCATAAATAAGTACGTTTGCCTCTTGTGTTTGATTTAATTGCACCAGTGAGCGAACTTTTCGAAAGCCCACTTCCATCTGTTCGCCGTTGGTAAGTGCAGAATCGCCGAATTTTAAGTCGACTAGCGCAAGGTTTGCACCGGTTTTTTGCAAAGCAAGTGCGAGTAAAGGAACGACTTCGTTTTCAGGATGGCCCAAATCTTTTGCACGAGTGAGCTCTTTTTCTGCCGACTCAAAGTTTTTTAAATCTAAATATAACTTGCCTAATTCGAACCTAGCTTTGGCCGACCGGGTGTCTTGCTGCACCGCATTTTTAAGCGCAACAATCGCCGCCGGATTATTTCCAGCCGCAGCAAAGGCAGCCGCTTCTTGCAAATGTTCTTCCGAAGTTTTCTTTTGACAAGCAGCCATTAAGAAAATCAAACTAACTACAGCAACTACCTTAAATAAGCTTGATGAAAGCCGAGAAGTAAATATGTTTGAGCTTAGGTTGTGCATACTAAATTATACCTTATTGTCCTTGACGTTCAGCTAAAAACGAATTATTAAACTGATGTTGTCTGTACTGTAGCTAATAGTCTGACATTTAACCACATTTTTGCAAATTTGTTTAATGGTATCTACAAGCAGTTTCGCGTATAATCTACGCTAAGATAATGGCATTCGCACCTTCACTGCTTAGCCTTTTTGTTCTTTTATTATTCAGGATATACCATGACCGACAGTGTCGACTTAACATTTAAAGATTTAAACTTGCCGAGTGCCATTTTGCAAGCAGTAGAAAAGGTGGGTTACGAGAAGCCATCACCCATCCAAGCTAAAAGTATTCCTTTGCTGCTTGAGGGCCATGATTTATTGGGCCAAGCACAAACAGGTACTGGTAAAACGGCTGCTTTTGCTTTACCAATGCTGGCTAACATTGACCCAGATCAAGCTTTTACACAGCTATTAGTTTTGGCGCCTACACGTGAACTTGCGATACAGGTTGCAGAAGCATTTCAGGTATATGCAAGCTTTTCGAAAAAGATTCGTGTGCTACCCGTTTACGGTGGTCAATCATACGACAACCAAATTCGCCAATTAAAGCGAGGGGTGCAGGTTGTTGTAGGCACACCAGGTCGTATTATCGACCATATTAAACGTAAAACACTTAAACTCGACCAATTGCGCTTTTTAGTCCTAGATGAAGCAGACGAAATGTTGCGCATGGGTTTTATCGACGATGTAGAGCTAATCTTAAGTCATGCTCCTGCCACCCGTCAAACCGCATTGTTTTCTGCCACCATGCCTGACCAAATCAGAAAAATATCGCAGAAATATTTAAATAACCCCAAGCACATTAAAATTGAGTCCAAAGTTACAACGGCTAGCACCATTCGCCAGCGCTATGTGCAAGTAGCAAGTCATCATAAACTTGAAACCTTAACGCGTATTTTAGAAGTTGAAGAGTTTGAAGGCGTGATTGTTTTCGTTCGCACCAAAACAGCCACCCTCGAACTAGCCGAAAAACTATCCGCGCGCGGTTATGATGTTGAAGCGCTAAACGGCGATATTGCGCAATCTGCTCGCGAGCGCACAGTTGAAAAGCTCAAGCAAGGTAAAATCGATATTTTAGTGGCGACCGATGTTGCTGCCCGTGGCCTAGATGTTGAACGTGTTAGCCATGTAATAAACTACGATGTACCCCACGATACAGAGTCTTATGTACATAGAATTGGCCGTACCGGACGTGCTGGACGCAAAGGCGACGCAATTTTGTTTATTTCGCATCGTGAGAAGCGCATGTTGTTCTCTATTGAAAGAGCCACAAAACAAGAAATTACAATGATGGAAATTCCATCGATTGGTCAGCTAAATGAGTCTAGACTGGGTCGTTTTAAGAAAAGTGTTATTGACGCATTAACTGACGTTTCAATTGAATCGTATATGCCGGTAATTGAAGAAATTATAAAAGAGTCTGAAGCCTCACCTGAAATGGTTATGGCGGCACTTGCCAAAGTCGCCCAAGGCGACGAACCTTTGTTGCTAAGTGAGCAAGACCGTCCAGATGTTCATGCTAAACCTTCATTCAAAGACCGTCCTGAAAGAAACGACAGAAGCCCTCGTAGTAACGAACGCGGCCGCAGTCCAAGCGCACGTGACAGCGGCCGAGAAGGCGGACGTGAACGCAAACCATCAAGACCTCGTGGCAATCCTGAAGCCGGCATGAAGCGCTTTCGAATTGAAGTGGGTTATGTGCATGGCGCTAAGCCTGGAAACATTGTTGGTGCAATTGCCAATGAAGGCGATATGAGCAGCAAGAACATCGGGGCTATTGATATACATGATAGCTTCACGCTTATAGATTTACCCGACAGCATGCCAGCAAAAACCAAAGAAACATTAATGAAGACTCGAGTGGCTGGTCAACGTCTAAACATTCGTGAATGGAGCGATGAAGCGCCAAAGAAACGAACTAAAAAATAGCGATGGTTTACACCGTGCCGGTTGCGCGGGCATAGTAATTTGATAGATGAAAAAGGAATAAAAGTTATACTTTTATTCCTTTTTTTATTTTTACTTTATGGCACACTGCTTTGCGAACTAACAAAGAGGCCATATGAAGTATTTCCCAATTTTCGTTGATGCACAATATATCCACTGCTTAGTTGTCGGTGCTGGAGAAGTGGCCGCTCGTAAATGTGAGCTTCTATTAAAAACACCTGCAAGAATAACCATTGTTTCTCCATGGGTGAGTGATACAGTTGAAAAATTGGCTAAATCAGAAAACGTTACACTAATTAGACGCGAATATGAACAAAACGATTTAGCCAACAAACAAATGGTGTTTGTGGCCACCGACAACGAAAACACTAACAAACTAATACACGATCAAGCACACGCTCAAAACATATTGGTAAATGTGGTCGACAACACACCCCTATGCAAATTTATTACGCCTTCAATTGTTGACCGCTCTCCTATCATTATTGCCATGTCTAGTGGTGGTGTGGCACCGGTGTTGCTGCGCTATATTCGTCAAAAACTAGAATCGGTTATTCCGCATAATATTAAACGATTGGGGACTTTTTCGGAAAAATTTAGAAATACGGTCAAAACCTCCCTTGCCAGCGTAACCGACAGACGCTATTTTTGGGAAGACGTACTTGACGGTGATATTGGCGAAAATGTATTACAAGGCAACAATAAACAAGCGCAACAGCAGCTACACACAGCC
This sequence comes from Glaciecola sp., assembly GCA_047621065.1. Classification (GTDB taxonomy): domain Bacteria; phylum Pseudomonadota; class Gammaproteobacteria; order Enterobacterales; family Alteromonadaceae; genus Glaciecola. The sequence continues at coordinate 3,459 of JBLHMY010000065.1, forward strand.
CTTGAAAAATATGCTAGTGGCGATAAACCAGCAGGCCAAGTCTACTTGGTCGGCGCTGGCCCTGGCGATCCTGACCTACTCACATTTAGAGCGCTGCGTTTAATGCAAAAAGCAGATGTAGTAGTATACGACCGCTTAGTTTCCCCTGATATTCTTGAGCTTGTGCGCCGCGACGCAGAAAAAATATATGTCGGAAAAGAACAAAGTAATCATACAATACCACAGCAAGATATTAACCAATTGCTTACTGATTTGGCTAAAAAAGGCAATAGAGTTGTCAGGCTAAAAGGTGGTGATCCTTTCGTGTTTGGCCGCGGCGGAGAAGAAATTGAGACCTTAATTGAGCAAGGTATAGAGTTTCAAGTAGTGCCGGGGATTACAGCTGCAACCGGCGCAGCAAGCTACGCTGGCATTCCTTTAACTCATCGCGACCATGCCCAGTCGGTTACTTTTACCACAGGTCATTTGCGCAACAACACAATTGATTTAGATTGGCCTTCGCTAGTAAAGCCTAATCATACCTTGGTGTTTTATATGGGGCTTACGGGTTTGCCTATAATTTGTGAAAAGCTTATTGCCCATGGTATGCCATCTAATACGCCAATTGGTTTAATTCAAAGCGCCACTCGCGTCGACCAAAAAGTGGTTACCGGCACACTTGCAGATATTATTAAGAACCCTGCCACGGCCACGCTTAAACCGCCTACCCTTATTATTGTTGGCGGTGTGGTAAGCCTGCATAAAAAGTTAAACTGGTTTGGTGAATAAGACTATACCCAAATGCCACCTATGGCTTTATTTTCCAACAAAGTCATGGTGGCCAATAAACACGTAAACAAATACCTACCTGTTGCCGTTAACAAAGAATAATTTGTAATATCTCGCTTTTTAATAAGCGCCCTAATCAGAGCTATTTATTATGCGCAGCACTCAGCACTTTTCATATATGTCATATTTGTGCTTATTTGAAAAATATAAACGTTCTTTTACAATAAGTGTTGCAGCAGTATTATGCCGCGCGGTGATATTCAAAACACTCTTGTACACTGTGACCCCTCGTATAAGCTTGTTCATTATTACTATTATCGCTATATCAGCCTCAGCCTATGCACAACAAACTCAGTTTACCAAAGCTAGCCGTGGCCTACAGACTGAGTTTGAATATACTTGGCAACACCAAGATGCCGAATATACTTTATTGTTCGCAATACAAACCGCTACGCTATATGCAATGCCGCCATCGCCGCCCGCCTATAGCCACAAATTATTCCAAGCACATTTGTATGCAAAAGTAATGGAAACGGCCAAGAATGTTGACCCAAAAATCGCTAACATAGATATTCGTAAAAATCATAGCGGACTGTCGTTTAACGTTAGCAGCCACCAGCCTGCCCAAGCGCAAAAAGTACTCGATAAACTAACCTTAGCCCACGACAAAGCAAAAGAAGATTATTTGTCTGCTAATTATTTTGTAAAGTACAAGTCAGCGACTGGCGCTTCGGGTATTCGTCATGATCATGCAAAGTATACATTTAACAGTAGCGGCAGTTTAAGCCCAATTGTAGAAGCCATTAAAGAACTTCAAACAAACCCCCGCGACCTACGTGAGTTTATTAGCATTGCATTGAGCTGGATTCAGTCTATCCCCTATAATAGCCTCCAAGACCGGCTTTCATCAAACGGCGCAGGCTTTGTTTCGCCGCGCGACCTAATGTTACAAAACCAAGGTGACTGCGACAGTAAATCAACCTTAATGTCGGCATTGCTAGATGCTTACAATGCCAGTATCGATATTCAAATGGTATACCTGCCCCAGCATGCATTACTTGCTATTAATATTCGCAATAATGATAGTGAAATGACTCTAAGCTATAAAGGCAACGACTATGTGTTGCTTGAACCCACCGGCCCTGCTCAACTGGCTATTGGGGAGGTGGCTGAATCGACCAAACTTTCACTGCGAAATAGACACTTTGACCTAGCCAGTATGTCGCGGTGAGCGCTTGAAAGTGCCTATTTTGCTATGTAATTCATATTGTAAAGTGTAAGGTGTAATGTGCTGCGCAATATGAATGGGAGTATTTATGTTCCCTGTTTGCGGCTATTTTTACAGGCGGAGCCGTTTGTTAAGGCATCTACGACCAGTTAATCGAATAATCGGTTTACGTCTGTATATAGTAATCCAAGATCTTACCCTGATCATAGCAGATGTATATTAGGTTTAATTACGCCCTCAAAAGTTCTACACCCGTTCTAATGTTCAGTAAAAACATCAAACCTGCCTCAATGTTCAGCCATAAAATTCGGACAATTTACGCCAAACCCCAAAATTAACACGTGTTTGTCCTATCTTTGACAGCCAATAGTCATCTTGTATTTTAGGCTACATACCAATCACTAGCAGGGAAGCGAGCTATCTGTTTGCTTAACCAAATAGTTTATTTATAGGACTTTGATGACTCAACACACTGCTTCAAATACTAGCCAAGACCGTACTATTTTCAGGCAAGCTGCGATAAATGCAAGTTTTATGCAGCAGTATGGCACGGTGTGTATGCTACCCAAATTTAGCCAAGTTGCTTTATTTTTAGTGAGCGCCGTGTTGGTTGCGATTACCTTTATTTACATCAGCACGCAATCTTTCTTTGAAACGGTAAGTGTGACCGGCTGGGTAAACACTAAAACCCCTAATATAGAGGTGCGCAGTCAAGAGTCGGCAGGCATTGTTAAGAAAGTACTCGTAGACAATGGTGCACATGTTGAGGAAGGTGAAATAATTGTGGTTATTGCTCGTTCAGCGGGTCAGGCGCTAGGCGAAAAAGGCATACAAGCAAAACGTGCACTGATTTTGCAAGAACAAAGTAATAGACTCGCTATATTAAAGCAAAAGAGTAAAAACGCTGTATTCATTGCAAAAGGTATCGCGCGGCGCTACCGTCAAACAGCTGTGCAGCTTGCCAAAATAGACCGCCATCAAACTAACCACAAAGTACAGTTAGACATTGCAAAAAAAAGATGGCAATCGGTTAAAAATTTAGTTGCCCAAGGTGTGGTGTCGTTAGTGAAGTTGGAACAAACTGAACTACAAATGTTGTCATTGCATCAGCAAGACTTTGAGCTGTTTATGCGTGCTCAAACAATACACACCAATCATCATGATTTACGCGAGCAAAAGCTCGCTAATAGGCAACAACAACAGCAAATTGTGCACGAAATAAATTTACTTAATATTCACACTCAACAACAATTAGACACACTGCTAAACGACACACAAGTCACGGTTACAGCCCCGGCCAGCGGCATTGTAGATAACTTGCAAATAGATATAGGAAAAAGTGTCTCCTTCAATCAAGTCATTACCCAAATTGCGCCTTTAAATCCGCGTTATTTTGTACAACTCGCGATTCCTTCTCATCAGGTGGCATTCTTACAAAAATACCAGCAGGTACAGATAAAAGTAGATGGCTTTGCCTATCAAAAATTTGGCAGCTTGGGTGGCGTGGTATCGCATATATCCGAGCAGGTCATTGCGCCGCAAGATATTGATGGGCGCACCATTAATACCAATCAAGCGCTTTACCTAGTTAACATCGATATTGACTATGCGCCACCAAGCTTGAATGTTGACAGTATATCGTTGCGCTCAGGCATGACCATAAGTGCGTTGGTCAATAAACAAGAAATGACTATTCTACACTGGCTATTAGCCCCCTTATTCGATATTGCCGGTCCTGTGTTTGCACCAAAAAAAACCATCATTGAGCCATTAATATGAGCGCTCATGCAAGTAAAACAGAACATACCAGTAAACACTGGTTTTCAAAACTACGCTTTATGTGGCTAACCAAGGTGGAGTTAGTGATGCAAGCAGAAGCAAGTGAATGCGGCCTTGCCTGCTTGTGCATGGTCAGCAGTTATTTTGGCAAACATGTGTTGCTTCGGCAATTACGCGCAATAATGCCCGCTAGCCAACAGGGTTTGAGCATGCATCAATTGATTGATTATGGCCGCACCTTAGGCTTGTCTTCTCGCGCATTGAAACTTGAATTAGAGGAGCTTAGTCAGTTGCAGTGTCCGGCTATATTACATTGGAACTTTTCACATTTTGTGGTTTTAACTAAGGTAACGAGGCGCTATGTTCATATAAGCGATCCTGCTGTTGGCGAACGTAAACTCAGTTGGTTACACGCGAGTAAAAGCTTCACCGGAGTTGCCCTTGAACTTATGCCTAATAACGATTTTAGGCATAACTCAAAGCCTAACACCTTATCTTTATGGGACTTTGCCAAGCCGATAAAAGGCATAAAGCAGCAGCTTGGATTTTTAATTGCTTTGTCGCTACTCATTCAAGTGTTTGTGCTTGCTTCACCTTTTTATATGCAAACCGTGGTAGATAAAATATTGCTTACCTCGTCTGAATCTTTGCTATTCGTTTTGGCTCTGGGCTTTGGTTTATTGCTACTAATAGAATGCGCTACCCAATGGCTGCGAGAAGTGGTACTACTGAGGTTTTCAAATACCTTCAACCTGCATATTTCAAGCAGTGTATTAGCCCATTTGCTAAGCTTGCCTTTGGCCTACTTTCAGCGCCGTCACATGGGCGATATAGTGAGCCGATTTGGCTCGTTGCAACCAGTGCGCGATACACTCACCCAAGGCTTAGTTGCCGCACTTATTGACGGCATATTGAGTATTGCTACCTTAGTGGTGATGTTAATGTATTCAACAACACTAACACTTATCGTTATTGCAATAGTGGTTTTGTATAGCCTTGGACGCTGGGCCCTGTTTTATCCAATTAAACACCTCAACCAACAAATATTACACAGCGATGCCAAGCAGCAAAGCTTTTTTATGCAGTCTATAAGGGCAGCGCGTACTATCAAGTTAGCTAACACCGCCGCATCCACTCAAGCAAAATGGCTAAATTTGTTTATTGACAATATTAATCAGCGCATAACATTGGGCCAGTGGAATATTGGCTTTTCTATTGGCAATAAAGTGCTTTTTGGAATTGAGAATATAGTGGTCGTTTACGTAGCTGCTACTTTGGTTATGGCAAACGAATTTTCGGTAGGTATGCTGTTTGCGTTTATGAGCTACAAGAGCCGATTTATAGGCTCATCTATTGGCCTCATTGAAATCTGGATTGAGTATAAACTCTTAAACGTGCATTTAGCGCGCATTGAAGATATTGTTCATCAAGCGCCAGAGGTTAGCAACGATTCTGCCGCCATTGTGTCCACAAACAGTCAAGCGCAATTAACAAAGTTGCGTAGTACCCAACAATGCGGTGCCAACATAAGCGTGAATCATATTGGCTTTCGTTACCATAGCAACCAACCATGGATATTTGACAAGCTATCAATACAGATAAAATCTGGCGAATATATTGCCATTGTGGGTGCAAGCGGCTGCGGTAAAACCTCATTGCTACATTGTTTATTGGGACTGCTTACGCCCAATAAAGGCAAAATGACATTTAATACAGCCCCTTTTTCTCCCCAAAGCAGGCAGCACCATCGCATTGCAGCAGTAATGCAAGACGACCAATTGCTTAGCGGTAGCATTATTGACAATATTTCGCAATTTGCCGAAAGAGTCGATATTGAACGAGTTATTGAAGTTGCAAAACTGGCGTGTATCGACGCCGACATTATGTCTATGACCATGCAATATCAAACCTTAATTGGTGATATGGGCGATAGTTTAAGCGGCGGCCAAAAGCAAAGAGTTTTATTGGCCAGAGCGCTTTATCAGCGGCCTGATTTATTAGTATTAGATGAAGCTACCAGCCATCTAGATGTGAGCACTGAAGCGCAAGTATGTAAGCACCTAAAAAACCTAAACACCACTATTATTATGGTAGCGCATAGACCACAAACTATCGCCACTGCAAATAAGGTGTACGCGTTATCGAACGACGGCCTAACTGAAATAAGTTATTCACTCGATAATTTACCCTCCACAACTAATCCAATATTAATTCAAACATAAACAACACAAAACCAACCGTAAAATAGAAAGGAATACTATTATGATAAGTAACATGGAAATACTATCAAACCGAGAAAAACAAATCGCATTAAAAATTTTAGATGGTTTGCCCAACAAATTGATTGCCTGTGATTTATTTATAAGTGAGCGCACGGTTAAATTCCATTGCGCCAACATATACCGAAAACTCGACATTCGAAACCGCCACGCGCTAGTGGCTAAGTATTATAGAGAGTTGTTGGGTAAAAACGACTGATACACTTATTAGCTTAGTTAAAATCAACACTTGTTTGCTGCGATTTTAACGCTACTCTCCACGCGTCCATTCGTAGAATAAATCAACGGCACTTGTTGCCCCACTCTTTGCCTCCAAATACATTTGAGGAAGCAATTGATAGCGTAAAATCACTTCGCTAGCTTGATCAAATAATCCTACGCCGTAAGTCACCTGTATATTATCTGAAATTCTGCCTGTTAATTGCACTTGAGTATTAGTACCCTGCCCTGCAGTTTGCACGTTAAGCGAGTCTAAACCCAAGCTTTTGCCAAACCTATTTACACCATTTTCACTATTGCCCACACCAAAACCAACCAGCAGGTTAACTAGCATTACATCTTGGCTATCGTTCTTGCCGCCGCCTAAATCAGTCCCTCTTAGCAAGTAAGATATTTGCCTTGCTTGGATCATGCTGGGTTGTGAAAACAGCTCAACTTTAGGAATAACCGGGTTACCGCTTATTCTAATGCCCGCAACTACCTTATCATCGGTATTTAATGGGTTACGAATAGCCGTAATTTCAAACTGAGGTAAGCTGGGTGCGCCATTAAAAAAGATAGTGCCTTTTTGAACTTGCAAGTTTTGGCCGTATGCATCATAGCTTCCATTCAATATATTTATTGCACCATAAACATAGGTTTCAAGAGGCGAAAATTCATTCGTAAGCAGATCTTGTTTTTGCCTTACTTGCACTCTTACGTCGCCGCCTAAACTGGCTTTTAAATCGAGTGCGTTTACGGTTACTCGTTTAAGTTTAGGGGCGTCAAGTATAATACGAACATCTATATCTAGGCCAATAGGCACTAACGGTGGTTCTTGGGCTTTACCTATAATGATTGTATCGCTACTGGGTGATTTAGCACTTTTCGGGAGTTCGTCAATTTTAATTTGTGCATTGGGAATAGACACTTCTCCTTTCAAACTAAAATTATTAGGATCAAACGCAATTTTTAACAATGGAGAAGCCAACAGCTCGTTATTGGCAAAGGCAATCTGCATACCAGCGCCTTTTATTTCGCCTTCAAAGCTAAACGGTTTGTCTTTATCAAATAAAGTTAACACACCAGAATAATTAGCATCGCCGTCACCAAGCTCAAATTCACCTTCAATATTTGCTTTTTTATCGGCAATGGTCACGGTTTGATTAAAATTGGTAATAGGATATGGATAATTATCTAAAACTAACTCAACATCGTTAATTTGTAATTCACCGTTTAGCTTAGGTTCAATAAGCGGGCCATCAAAAAGGATATTGCCTACCAGCGCCCCTGTTAATTTTTCTACATTAGGAATAAAACGCTGTAACGGCGATAACAAAAAGTTATCAATGCGCAACTGCCCTTTGTGCGTTCTATTATTGGGTTTTAAATTAAGGCTTGAAGACAGGCCAACGGCACCTGAAGATTTTGTGCCAGCAAACACGTTGGTTTTTACAATTTGGTCTTTTAAAGATGAATTAGCAACAAAAGCCATTAGCTCAATTTTGTGTTTACTGGTGGTAATATTGGCTTGTGTCATCAAGCTATAAGTGTTTAATTCAATGCCCTTTTGGGGAGAATAAACAAGCTCAATATCGGTACTAAAAGGCAAGCTAGTGCCTGTTTGAATAATATCGGGGAAGTAATGCAACAATGGTGTTTTTAGATTATATGTCAGTTTTGCGCTTATCTCGGTTAATCTACTTGAATACTGCATTTGGTCGATACAAAGGGCTTTTTGGCTATCATTTGCAAGCTCACTTACATTGTTCTCCGTTGGCGGGCCCTGAGCAGAGATTTGGCTAGCAAGCTGTGGAACGCCATTTGCAGAGAGCCAACAATGGGGTTTAATGCTTGCTACAGTCTTATTAACCCTAATATTGGTGGGCTGTTGTAAGGTGAAATTGTCAAAAGCAGATGCAAACACGCCTTTTTGCCATGTTCCTAACCATTGCCAATCATCCTCATTTATTGTCGTTTCACCACTTATCTGATGACTAAAAGAGTATTCTGGATGTTGTAAATTAAGCCCAATAGTATGGGATGATGAGTCTCCATTAATATTCACGTCGACCTGCTGTGCAAGCATCGTTTTTTGCCATATTTCTGTGGCCGCAAGGTTCATGCTGGTTTGCCAGTCATTGGCAATATCTACAACTATGTCGATTTGTGCTTGCTGAACGCTTAACTGCGCAAACTTCAATTTATTGATTGTTGCATTAGC
>JBLHMY010000066.1:0-11794 GCA_047621065.1 Glaciecola sp.
ACTGACGATCAATCGTTTGACCCGAAGCGCTATAAGGTAGTCCAGCTGCTAACCCTGCCAAACGTGCAATATTACCACCGGCACTGCCTGCGTTAAGCACAGAACCAATAATTACGTCATCTACTTCTGCACCTTCAATGCCGCTACGCTCAACAGCATGTTTAATGGCATGAGCGGTCATAGTAGGTGATTTTGTGTTATTAAATGCGCCTTTAAATGCACGGCCAATTGGCGTGCGCGCGGTAGAGACAATTACGGCTTCTTTCATAGGAGTACCTTTTTTATTGAGGACTTATATTATTCAATCTATACGAATCAACGCTTCTATATTTTGTTTGACTCGCTCATAATGAAACATAAAATTAACATGTACACCTATAATAGTGCAGCTTTAGATGATTAGTCATTTTTAATATTTATGATTGATTATTAGCGAACTATTTAGCTTACAACCATACTGCCCAATGAGCTTGGAACATGAATAAAGTACGTGCCCAGTATTTGTTGATCAGGCTAAATAATCTCAAGTAAAAAAGAGGTGGCTTTTTATACAATATCCAAAAAAGTGGGTTGCCTAAAATGTCCCGCTTTTTTACCAATAGTAAATTTTTATTTTTTTTGTTTACAAGTTACTCCCTTGTGTCGATATAATTAGTATTCAATTGTTAAAAACAGCATGCAGACAAAAATATGCGTAAATATATAAAAAGAAAGTTTGTTCAATTTTTTTGTATAACCATTACTTTTTCAACTATTAAAAAGCGCCTCCTTAAACCAAAAGTGACCGTTTTATTCGTTGCCATTTTGTATAATACGCACATTATTGCCATAGCAAAATCTAATGCTATTGAAGAAGTAATGTTAATTGAAAACGGCAGCCGTTTAATCCTCTACTCTGATGGCTCGTGCAGATTAAATAACGCAGATAGAATTAGTCTTATGCAAGAAAATAATAATTGGGAAATTATTGCTAACAAACCTTTTATAGAACGATTATCTGGATTAGCCATACTTGAAGAAGTGAAACAGCAAATACGGCGCACACGAATACTCATGCCGGCAGACAGCGAGCACCATACCCAACTAAATATTAAACATACAAACAAAACACAAAAAATCTCATTGTATTCTGTAGATATGATGCACAGTACTTACCCTGACGCTGAGCTACTTGGATATTTTATGGAATTGGTGAGTAATATCAGAGCTGCCGAGTCTTACTGCCAATAATCGTTACTTACCTTAATAGAAGAACACTACAGCAGCCATCCCAATAGAAAATAAGTCAGCAATGCAAGTATGCTAGATATAGTGAAGCTAAGCACAGCCCCCTCTTTCACCATATCTTTTATTTCAATTTCACCGGTTCCATAAGCAATGGCATTGGGGGCGGTGGCAACAGGCAGCATAAATGCGCAGCTTGCAGCCATGGTTGCAGGCACCATTAATACAACAGGGTCTACGCCATAGCTAATACCCACCAAATATAGTATGGGCAGTAACAAGGTGGCAGTGGCAACATTACTAGTAATTTCAGTTAAATACGTTACACATAAACACAGCAGTAGTACCGTAGCGAGCAGTGGAAACTGGGTAAATGAGCTCAAGCCATCACCAATCAGTTTACTTAGCCCCGACACAGTGAAACCTTTTGCTAAGGCTATTCCACCGGCAAATAACAATAGCATTCCCCATGGAATACTCACCGCGGTTTGCCAATCTAACAGTTTCTCTCCTTTACCGTTGGGCACCAAAAACATAATCACTACCGCCGCTAAGGCAACGGTGCTGTCTCCGGCCATTTGAATCCCTAACCAGTCGCTCCAACCACCAAAAGGCTCATTGCGGGTAATCCATGCAAGCACCGCTAAAGCAAATACGCTTAATGTTCTTATTTCCTCTGTTCGCCATTTACCTGCTATGGGTAAATCTATTTGCAGCGGGCCTTTTAACTTTCGTGTTAGCCATACAGCCATAATAGGAATAGCAACAATGACGCAAGGTATACCCACCATCATCCAGGTTAAAAAACTAAATTCTTGTCCCGATTGTTGTTCATATAAACCGGCAAAAATAACATTAGGTGGCGTGCCAATTAAAGTGCCAATACCACCAACACTAGCTGAATATGCAATACCCAGAATCATTGCTATTTTGAGCGTTCTTTCAGGCACTTGTGACAGCACAGCTAGCGCAATAGGCAACATAATAAGAATAGTCGCAGTATTTGAAATCCACATGCTCAGCATAGCAGTGGCAACCATAAATCCGAACACAAGGCGCTTTTTGCTGTGAGCACCAATTGCATTTACCATCATAATGGCGAGTCTTTTATGTACCCCTGATCTTTCTAAACTTTTTGATAATATAAATGCTCCCATTAACAACAAAATCACATGGCTACCCAATGCGCTACTAACTTCGGTATGACTTAACACGCCAAACAAAGGAAATAATGCAAACGGCAGCAACGAAGTCACCGGTATTGGCAAAGCTTCACTCACCCACCATATAACAGTAAGTACGGTTATACCTGCGGTAATAGCGGCACTTTGCTGAAATCCAAATGTGATAAAACAGAGGTAATATGCGCCAATTGCCGCTATGGGGCCAATAAAGAGGAATCGATTTATGCTAGTGCTCACACTTTCACCTTAACTTACACTTGTATTTGTTTGCGCTAATAAAAAGCCCAATCAAAAGACTGGGCTTTACGAAATAACAGTAATGATTAGTTACTGGTAAAAAGATAACTACTTGAGAATATTTGCCCTGTTTCTGCAATCTCAAAGCTATATGTTAGCTGCACAGCCTCGCCACCGGTTGATGCTATCTTCACATCAAATTCAATAGTTACACCATCGCTTAGCACTAATCCTTCTGCTAGATTGGTAAAGAAGGGCTCTAAATCATTCGTGTCATTAACTGCTAACAGGTTTATTACTGTTAGGTTTCCACCTTGCGCTACTAGCCTAAATGTTTCAATAGTAAAGGTATCAGGCGCTGGTGTTAAGTCCTTATTAATGGTGATACTTCTTGAATACGGGAAGGGTACTTCGTTAAAGGTGTCTCCAAAGACTCCCGCTTTTAAAGACAATACAATATCTGTATTGGTCACTATTACTTGCATTGTGTCAGCTGCGCTGCTGTCTGTTCCGTCAAACACTACCAATGAAATTACATAACTACCTTCAACATCAGTCGTAAATCTAGGGCTAACAACTGTATTATCTTCAAATGCAGCTACGCTACCGGTTGGTCTAGACACAAAATTCCATGTGAATGACAAAGTATCACCATTCGCATCGCTACTATCTTGACCGTTGAGTATGGCTGTTACGTTTGTTTTAAGAACCTGTGTGGCGCCCGCAACGGCTATTGGCGCCGAATTACCAATGGTGACTGTAATATTGACAGTATCTGCGGTACTTACTTCAAGCCCATCATTAACCAACAACTGCACAATATATATACCTTCAACATTTGGTGTAAAGCTTGGCGTTTGTGTCGTTTCATCTGCAATTACCGCCGTATTTGTATCAGGAACACTCAAGAACGACCATTGATACGTAAACGAATCACCGTTTACATCAAAACTATCGCCACCATCTAAATTCACCAATGTATTTAATTCTACGTTTTGATCAACACCGGCATTTGCTGTTGGTGCCAAGTTAGCAGTAGCGGCAACAATCTCAACGCTGTCAACAGCACTATTAACAGTGCCATCATTAACCGTTAATTCAGCAACATAAATGCCATCTTTATCAGTCGTGAACGAAGGCGATGCAAGGGTTGCAGTATTTAAATTTGCAGTACTGTCAGTTGGTACAGTTACCAACTCCCATAAATATGTAATATTATCGCCATTGGCATCATTACTGGCGCTTGCATCTAAGGTTACTACACTGCCGGTGACTATATTCTGATTGGCTCCTGCATCTGCCGTTGGCGCCGAGTTGGCAGTAGCTGCAACAATATTGACCGAGTCAACGGGGCTGTCTACCGTACCGTCGTTAACAGTAAGTTCCGCAATATAAAGGCCGTCTACATCTGTGGTGAAAGTAGGGGTAGGTAATGTACTGCCGCTTAATACTGCGCTGCTGCTTGCAGGAACGGTTAAGCTCCATGTGTAGCTTAGCAAGTCGCTGTCTGCATCAGAACTTTCGCTGCCGTCTAACATAACGGTTGTGTTAGCACTCACATTTTGGTCCATACCTGCATTTGCAACTGGTGCAGAATTGGGTGTGGACGCACTTATAGTGACAGAGTTACCGACGCTGTTTATCGTGCCATCGTTAACAATAAGCTGAACAACGTAGGAGCCCTCTAAATCGGCGGTAAAAGAAGGTGAAACAACGCTGACATCGCTAAAAGCAGCGGTGCTAAGTTCTGGCGCCGACGTAAAGCTCCACGCATATGTAAGCGTATCATTATTTGCATCGGTGCTAGCTGCACCAGTAAGCATAACTTCAGAGCCTGTATCTACGCTTTGATCAACACCCGCGTTTGCCACAGGTACGGTGTTTGAGGGTGGAGGTGGAGGTGGAGGCGCAGTGGTGTCGCTGCCACCGCCACCACAAGCAAAAAGACCATATGTGAGAATAATAACGAGCGTATGTTTGAATCCAAAGTTCATTGTAGTAACTCCTAGCAAAAATGTATTAATAACCACTACTAGTGTGGCAAAAAATTTCTCCAGCGCCCAGATATTGCACTGACGCAAGTGAACAAATAGTCGTTATGTTAGTTCTAATGGTTATAATTGTAAACGTTTGTAATATTAATTTGTATCTCCATTTCACCCTCTTTTCGTTTCAATTTCTAAATCGTCTCATTTGTCAGTTACTCAAGCGTGTAAAAATATTATCAAACTTAGCACCTACCGAATACGGCGATAAAAAAAGCGGCTATTGTTTCCAATAGCCGCTTTTTGAATACTGTAGCGAGGCGTTAACTTACGCTTCTGCGATAATTACCAACTTAACGTTAGCCATTACTTCAGCGTGTACTTGAATGTCTATATTAAATTCACCTAGTTCACGTAACGTACCTTCAGGCAATTTAACCTCTGCTTTGGCTACTGCAATGCCCGCATCAGTAATTGCTTGCGCAATATCGCGAGTACCAACAGAACCGAAAAGTTTACCTTCGTCACCAGCAGGTGCCGCAATGGTTAAGTTTTCTAAGGAATTTAATTTCTCTGCACGTGCTTGAGCTGTCGCTAATTTATCAGCGTTTAACGCCTCTAATTCAGCGCGTCGCAGTTCAAATTTCTCTACGTTACCTTTGGTTGCAGGTACCGCTTTTCCTTGTGGGAATAAGAAGTTACGTGCATAACCAGATTTAACTGTGACTTTGTCACCTAAACCACCTAAGTTGGCGATTTTGTCTAGTAGAATGATGTTCATTTGCTACCTCTTTAAATGGCCAATTATTACTTGTGTGAATCAGTGTAAGGAAGCAAAGCTAAGAAGCGCGCACGCTTAATGGCTGTTGACAACTGACGCTGGTATTTCGCACTAGTTCCGGTGATGCGGCTAGGTACAATCTTGCCACTCTCAGTGATGTAGTTTTTCAGCAAAGCAATATCTTTATAATCAATCTGGACTATGCCTTCTGCAGAAAAACGACAAAATTTACGACGTCTAAAAAATCGAGCCATTATTCGTCTCCTTTCTCTTCAGTAGGGGTTTCAATTGCTGCTGGAGCGGCTTCAGCTTCTTGGGCTGGTGCTTCAGTACGAGCTGGTCTTTCTTTACGCTCTTCGCGACGTTCTTCTTTCGCCATTGGCGATTGCTCAGAATCCGCACCTTTGGTACGCATAACTAAGTTACGAAGAATGATGTCGTTAAACCGAAAAGAGGTCTCTAGTTCATCAACTGCTGCGGCCGTAGCTTCTACATTGATAAGAACATAATGTGCTTTGTGAAGTTTTTCGATTGGGTATGCCAATTGACGGCGGCCCCAGTCTTCTAAACGGTGGATAGTTCCGCCGTCAGTTTCTAAAATACCTTTGTACTTTTCGATCATACTAGGCACTTGTTCACTCTGATCTGGGTGAACCATAAATACGATTTCGTAATGACGCATTACTGCTCCCTACGGTTGTAGTCTCGGATAGTGCAGCCAGCTATCATAAAGACAAGGAGTATTGGTGGTAGCTACAAGGGCGCGTATATTACAGAACTAACCAGCTATTAACAAGTAAAACATACAGTATTAATAAATATCTGTGTTTATACTTTACTCAAAGCACCTGGCCAAGGCTTAATATCACTTTGCTTGTATCAATAACGAGCCCACATCTGCCTGAATTACTTCTACCAACGTTCCTTTGGCCAAGTCTACATGGGCGTTTAAGTGCCAGCTAATGCCTGAAAATAAGTAACTAGGCTTTTGACTCATAGGCAGCGCAGCTTCAATGTCTTCAAGTAAAACGAAGGTGTGCCCGATTAAGTCAGAATCTGCGCGCTTACGATCAACGTCTTTTTGCATATGTGACACTTTTTTCCAAAGCAAGACAGCATAGACAATACTGAATACTGAAGTGGAAGCTAAAGACCAAAGGTAGGTTTCGGGTATCCAGCCAAGCCACATCAGAATTGCTGTCGTTAACGCCGCCAAGCCTGCAAAGAATAGGAAAAAGGTGCTAAAACCTAACACCACAACTTCAACTATTAACAGCACAACACCTATAATTAAGATTGTTTCGATTAAGTTGTTAGCAAACCATTCCATATTACGCCCCTTTATTACTTAGCGTGCTAATAATGCTGGTTGCCTGAGCCACAACTGATGCCACATCAGTGCCTGAGTCGGGCAACAATACGATGCTAGATTCTTTGGCAATGGCCTTTTTGGCTTCAATAGCCCTAGTCGCTAGGTCTAATTGAATCGCCTTTTGACCGGCTTCAGTATTTGCCGCTTCACCTACTGTATTAATTGCTTGCGCTTGTGCTTGTGCAACTGCAACGATTGCTGCTGCTTCACCTTGGGCTCGTAGTATTTGCTCTTCTTTCTCAGCTTCAGCGGCTAGGACCACTGAGGCCTTTTCACCTTCAGCTCTGTTTATGGCGGCTTGCCTATCACCTTCAGATTCTAGGATTTGCGCACGCTTAACTCGTTCGGCTTTCATTTGCGCTTCCATTGCTTCCATTATAGAACCCGGTGGAATAATGTCTTTGATTTCATATCTCATGACCTGAATGCCCCAAGGCCCTGCTGCTTGGTTAATTGAGGTAACAATTTTTGTATTTAATATATCTCGTTCTTCAAAGGTCTTATCCAATTCCATTTTGCCTAGCTCTGAACGCATAGTCGTTTGCGCTAATTGAGTCACGGCAAATACATAATCTTCCACGCCATAGGTTGCTTTATATGGGTCCATTACGCGGAAATATAAAACACCATCTACCATCAAGGAAATATTGTCCTTGGTGATGGCGCTTTGTTCTTGAATGTCTACGGCTTGCTCTTTTAGAGACCGGTCGGCAGATATGCGATCAATGAAAGGCAAAATATAATTTAATCCAGCTTCTTTGGTTGATTGAAATTTACCAAATCTTTCAATAACAAAGGCCCTGTTTTGAGGGACAAATTTAATACTGCTTTTAAGCAATACTAAAACTAAAACGATGATCGCAACTTGTACGGTCAAAATAAAATCAAATAATATTTCCATGCGGTACTTCCTTTTATAAACGTAAACACATTTTTCTAGTGAGATGCGTTATATTATATACGTCGAAAGCTTAATAATATATTACATTCGCTATAACAATTTATGTAAGGCTAAAAAACGAAATTACAATTGCTGACGTAATTATATTGGTCGGTATACAGCGCTTAGGTCTAATAAAAACTCAAGCCTTAATTCAGGTGAAAAAATGACAATAAAAAGAATAGAACAAATAAAACAAGCGTTTAACATGCAGCCACATCCCGAAGGAGGCTTTTACTCAGAGCAATATAGGTCAAAGGATATAATCAAATCACCTAAAAATGCGCAAGACCGCGATGCCTTAAGCCATATCTATTTTTTATTGACCATAAGCGATATCAGCCGCTGGCACAAAGTAATTCATGATGAAATTTGGCATGTTTATGAAGGCGATCCACTACGCATTTTGTCATTCGATGACAGATCAGGCAATGATACAAAAAATGCCATTGTTTTTGATGAAACTATCGGAAAAATAGGAAGTGAAATCACCACCCATTATTATAAAGTTATCCAAGGTGGTCAATTTCAAGCAGCGCAAAGCACAGGCCAATATACCTTGTTAGGCTGCTGTGTTGCGCCCGGTTTTGTATTTGATGATTTCTCTTACATCGAAAATGAACCCACTAAAAAATGGGTCATTGAACAAGGAAAGGATTACGCTAAGTTTTTGTGAGTTGAGTCTTTGCCTAACAAAGTGCTTTACTCAAACCCATAGGGTACACATAAACAAGGGTATCTAAATCGCCATAAACCAACTATTTACCTAATGGCCACATTAATTCAGTTTTAGTAAGGCGATATTGAGTAATAAACTCAAGATATTCCACTTTACCTAAAGCATTAGCTAATGTTTTAATTTGATTTTTGGCTTTTGCTGCTTTCGTTTGCCATAAATCTAGGCGAACTTCAGCTCGTTCTGAAAAGTCGATGGAGGTAATGCTATTGGCTTTTTCTTTTGCGACAAAAAAGCTGATCGCCCAACTTAAAAGCTTGTTGTGCACAGTTAGTAATTGCTTGGTAGATACCGCAATCTCTAGTTCAACTTGGGAAACTATTTTCGCAAAATCAAATTCACTAATATCAAGGGTGCTATCAATAATGGCTTGGTTAGCAACAGAGCATTGTTTGAGCAACTGCAAGTGTGCATCTTCAATACTGTCTTTGTCTAGCTCGTCGTTGAGCAAGCTGACTTCTTCAAGCTCTTGCTTAATGATATCAAAGGCGATTAATTGACGAACCAAAGTAGACATATATGACTTATCTCAAAAAATTTAGTAGGATATGATAAGCTTTGTTGACCAAAAACGAAATAGACAGGTGTAATAAATTTGTAATGATTTATAAAATAACCCAAATTACGTGCAGTTACATTCAAAGTGTAGACGTTTTTAGATAGATAGATTGGAATTGTCCAGCATCAATAGGTTTGCTGAAATAATAACCTTGGAATTGATGACAGCCTAAGACGATTAACGCTTCTTTTTCTGCTAAGGTTTCAACTCCTTCAGCTATTACTTCCACGTTTAAATTCTTCAACATATTCACCATAGTAAGACCACTTTGCTCAGCGAGTGACATAAACTCATCGGGAGAAACATAGCCTAACTTTTTACTATTCCATCTTAATAATGCTTCGGCGCCAATTAGATTATATTTATCATCTAGCTGAGGTTGATAAACTAATGACAATTCACCGTTCTCAATTCATTAAACAAGCATGTTTTTAGTTTATGTTTATGCTCAGCCGCTTTTTTCATCGACACATCATAAAACTGATAGGTATTTCTGCCTTTAGCTTTAGCGGCATACATTGCCATATCGGCTTGTCTGAAACCACTAGCTGTACTGCTTTGTTTTTTATCAACAATGGTAATGCCAACGCTAGCGCATAGGTTGACTATATGTTTTTCTATTGTAAAGGGTTCTACTAGTGACTTAACTATTTGAGCGGCAAGCAATTCTAAATTTTTTTGCGCATCGTCAATGTGTGGCCAAGGTATAAAAACACCGAACTCGTCTGCACCCAAACGCGTAATAAGTACTTGCTCATTTTCATGTCCAGCCACCTGCTTGGCGATAAGGTTGAGCCCTAGTAACCTAGTCGCAACTTGCTGGAGTAGTGTATCACCAACAGAATGTCCAAAAGAATCGTTAACCGCTTTGAAATGGTCTAGCTCGATAAAAATAAGACCTGCAGATTCACCTCCCACTGGAACGTTTTAGGCTAGACTTTCGGCGAAAATGAAATTAACCCAGACGGTTTCATAAAGCAGTACTTACTTGGATTGCCCGTGATGCATGTTTAATCTCTTGGGAAACTTAATTGGGAGATAACAAATACGCTGTTTCAAATACCTCTAACTTTTCTCGAAAGCCGCCTTTAACACGACCCGTATATAAGCATTCAATAAGGTAGGCGTGTTGATAGTGAACATTCACTTCACTAGCGCTCACACTATGTGGCGGCCCTTGGATTAAGCCTTCTTCATATTGATAACACACTAATAACTGTTTACTTTGAGCTGTAATTCTTAACAAATGTTCTGAATATTTTTCTCTCATTTTAGCAGGAAGTGCGACTAAAGCGCCTCGATCAAACACCGCATCGATGTTGCCTAATAACTCAGCAGTAAAGGCAAAAAAATCACCTTGATAGACGTCAAGGGTAAGACCATTTGAGAATTCATTGTGAAAATGTTTCAAGCCGGCTTCTTGTGTATTATGAGTTTGCAAAGCTAGTGTTTTTATATCTAAGTCCTCAAACAACTGTTCAATCGCCAATTCGTTTAACTCTATGCCCACCACATTGTAGCCTTTCGACAAAAGCCACGCTATATCTCTGGTTTTACCACACAAAGGTACAAACACGCGCGAGTTTGAGTCAAGCCCAAGTTCATTAAAATAGTTTTTAAACAGGTGATTGCCGTCGGCTTCGTGAAATCCTATTTCGTTTTTTTGCCATCTTCTATGCCAAAAATCTGCTTGCATTTACTTGCGCCCATGTAGTCTATTAATAGTCATAGTATGGGTGAATTAGTAAGAAAAAGAAATGCTGGCGAACTGATCGCTACACTTTATTGTTCGGTTTAAAAAGCTGAACAAGTAAATACGCTTAACTGATATATCTATAAATATTCCTGCAGGTCTTATTAATAACCGCGATTATAGGTTTTTGCAATGTCTATAGTTTTAGCGGCTTTGGGTCATTATGCCCCATGATATTTCTATGACTATCTAAAGCGAATAAACACTAATAGTGTCGCAACTCTTGGCCTGCGGTAAACTAATGATCTTGGAACAAGTCGAACCATTGAGGCGACGCCAATTGTGCATAGCGGTATTCAATAACGGTGGACCATAACGGTCATAAAAATTGACCGAATTTGTGGGCACAAGTATCCCATAATAAAAAAGCTCATCAGATGATAAGCTTTGAAAGTCTACTGCGTTTTATTTCTAAAAAGTATTACAACTAAATTATTCTTCAGAAAAACTCAAGCCCGCATGCTTTTCTAATCGGTCAATAATTTTATCGCCAAATATACTAGCAGGAGTCCAAAACCCACCCGCTTTGTCTTGTTTGGTGATATCTTCTACCAAACACACCGCCGCTTGGCCGAGCATTTTAGCTGTTGAGCCATAGCCAGGATCACGATCGCCTGTTACCTTACAACGGATTTCTTGTCCGTCATCAGTTTTACCCACAAAACGTAAGTCATAATGTCCTTCTAATTGCGCTTTAGGGCTAGGGCCTTGACCGGGTTTTGGCAGTATAGTTTTTTCCATGAGCCATCGGCTAGGAGGAATAGCTGCGGCTAACATGAAGCCTCCCATTCCTGCTGAAAAGGCTGCTGCACCCATACCACCTAGAATACTTTTTCCAGTAATCATGGCTTCGTCATATAAGAAGTTTTCGCCATATGCATTGCCCAGTAATGAATTTGTACGGTGCACAATTCTGATGTTAATAGCCGCCATCACAAAAGGCGCAACCCACGCTTGCATATCTTTATCATAGGCTATGGTTTTTAGATCTGTCTGTTTCTTTTTAAAAGGATGACCAGGCGG
>JBLHMY010000067.1:0-11710 GCA_047621065.1 Glaciecola sp.
ATGACGCCAAAACCGCCTTGCAAGATTTTATTCAACGATTTCAGAAAAATGCCATTCCAGATGACATGCCAAAAGTAAACGTATTCTTGCCTAGCGAAGGCATTATAATTGGTAACTTATTAAAAGAAGCTAATTTGGTAGGCTCAACTTCAGACGCAATGCGCATGATAAAGCAGGGGGCTGTGAAAATTGATGGTGAAAAAGTTAATGATACTCGCCTATTGCTGAAAGATAAGGGTGAGTCGGTGTATCAAGTAGGTAAACGCAAATTCGCGCGGGTTACCTTAGGCTAATTTCAGGGTAAACAGTTTTACATAAGCGCGCCATTTCAATAATGGCGCGTGGCGTGAATCGGTGTAAAGCGTCTGGATTAGCAACCGCTATATCACTATTTAATACTTGCTTATGTGGCGACCAAAACTGTTCACTATGTTTTTTGTCAACATTCATTCCGGCTATAAGAACCTCAGGCTGTTTGCGAATAATATCAGCCATTTGTAACTGTGGATAGGCACTTGGGCTGTTAGCATAAATATTAGTAATCCCGCACAAGCCCAATAAACTGTTTAACCATTTGTCGTTACCTAAGCCCACTAAGGGTTGTGTACTTAAATAATAAACGACGGATTTAGACAGGTCTTTATAATCTATAGACATAGCGGTTATCGATTCGTTTAGTTGCTTTACTATTGTCTTTGCTTCAAGTGAAGCGTCTATAGTGTCGCCAATGCTTATAATATCAGCTAATAAAGTGTCAACAGAATTAATACTAGATTCGTATACCGACATATTCAGCGCTTTTAACTTTTCAATATCAGCGTCTTTATTGCCGCCGCGCCACACCAGTATATGGGTGGGTTGTAATCGAATAATTTCAGCAATATTTGCGCCTTGATAACTGGCCACCGATCTTAATGTAGAAGCCGCTGCCGGAAAATCGCTGTAGTCGCTTACGGCAACTAATTGAGGGCCTTTACCAAGTGCATAAACAATTTCAGTTAAGTGTGGGCTAAGCGTAACAATCCGTAACTGCTTGGTTGGCTCAGTAATTGTTGTACGCGCGCTGGTGTGCCACGTAATAAGTAGGCTAAGCGTTAAAAAACAGCGTAAGCTAATCAATAAGAATGTATTTTTTAAAGGCCTAGTTAACTTTCGGGTAACCAAAATATAATCCATGTAACAAAAAGTAAGCTTACAATTAGATGACGATTTACTAAACTAATCAAGACTTTTACCGTGTCGAAAGTAGGTTGCGTGACAATTGCTTGGGTATTTTGTTGCGTAATAACCTTTTGCGCCTGTAATGATGGAGCAAAGCGTAGCCTTATGTATTTCGTGTCACCATACATGAGGGGCCCGCCTATATTGACGTTAAGCGCATGAGCAAGGCAAAGCAGTAAAAGGTTTTGATTATTGCGCACGAGTAATACTTGTGTAAGCATTTCCCAAAGCTGTTTTTCTTTAAAATAACCCGCCACTGCAGTAGGCGAGCTAACAATCACAAATGAAATGCTGAGCAACATACTAGGCACAATTTGAAAGATAAGCGTTAGCATATTTGCTAAACGACCAAACACCCTAAACTCTGTAAGTTTAACATTCCATGCTTGGTGTGCTTCATAGCATAACCTGTAGGCAAGCGCGGCAATTGGTCCAAGTAATAAATAACAAAAAATAGTCGTAAATTGCTGATGGTGATAGCGTACAAAAATTGATTCTACGCTAGCTTTTGTCAATCCCAAGGCAGACAAAGGCTGAGTGTTTCTTAAAAGCCTTTGTTGTAGAAGATCTTTTGAAAGCTGCTTTTTATTCATTTCAAGGGCATTTACGCCTTTACTGAATAAGTGCACATCTTCAGTGTATTGGATGAGTAGCCACAGCAATAAAGTATCGAAAAGCCATTGATAGCTGGCAAAATCGTGCATAAGGTAAGCAATTACTAATGTTGGAAGTACCAATATAAATAATGCCAGTGAACCTGAGATAACAAGCTGTTGGTGCGAATGTCCTTTTTTAATGACTTTTTTTGCCATTTGCTGGCAAACGAATTTAAAGAATCTGAGCGGGTCGATACTGGCGGATACCCGAATAAGCTTCTCAATAGTTAATGCAAGCCATACTATAAGTATTGCCTGCATGTTTTCAGAAATAGAGAACATCCTTATGTTTTCGAAAAGGCTATCCAACAGTTTTTGCTACCTTATTAGCTGCATTTATTGACAATATCTAGTACTAATCTTGCAGAGTTCTTCGCCGCGGTTTCTAAGTATGTCTCAAACGAGACGGTTGATGTTTTCCCCGCAATATCCGACAAGCTTCGAATAACCACAAAAGGTGTCTTCATTAAGTAACACACTTGAGCAATTGCAGCACCTTCCATTTCAACAGCCACCATGCTGGGGAAATTGGTTTTTATTTTATTAGCCGCGTTGTCGCTTCCTACAAAGCTATCGCCGCTGCAAACAAGACCAGCTTTTACTTTTATATCGGGTAAATTGGCAATTGCCTTTTGTGCAAGCACAACTAAATTTGCATCACTTTCGTAAAATTCGGGCATTTGTGGAACTTGGCCTAAAACATAACCAAAGTGAGTAACATCTACATCGTGATGTAATAACCGCGTTGCTATAACTACGTCGCCAATACTAAGTTCGGGGTCAAATCCGCCCGCTGAACCTGTATTAATGACCGCGTCTGGCGTAAAAGCCTGAATCAATAATGCGGTGGCAGCAGCCGATGCAACTTTGCCAATACCGCATTGCACTAAACAGACCCAGTTGTGACCGATATTGCCTGTAAATACGGTTAAATGCGCAATCTCTTGTGCCTCAAAGTTATCGATTTTCGCTTTTAGCAATGTAATTTCTTGTTCCATCGCACCAATAATGACAATTTTCATAATAAAGCCTTAGCAATTACACAGGGTGTGTTAAAAGACACTAGTGTAAGCGATTAAGCGCTAGGCTGCCACATTACGAGTAGGACTTAGAGGTCTGGTTGGGCGATTGTGTGCTTTTATGAGGCTTGGCTTTTCTTGTGCGCCAAAGGGTAATTTACCCTGACGTCTACGCAATGAAACTAATTTAGCTTCTATGCATTCACGTATATCAACAACGGTATAGCCGCCTTTTGCTTTTATGCGTACATGAGGGATAGAGGCTGTTTCAAGCGCACCGTTAACAAAAAAATCACGCTGAGTATTGTGTCCGTTTTGACCGCTTCCATAAACTAAATCAATTGCCATTACAGGGGTCATGTCGTTTTTGTTGCATAATACGAAGTCTACCTGCTTGGAGCCCGCTCTTAATAAAGCGCTTTTAGCAATTTTTTGGTTAGCATCTTTTCGGAGACTAAGAAGGTCAGAAAGGCGTACTCTGCTAATGACTCTGAACTCGCCAGCGACAGCGTTTTCTATAAGGCCTAAAAATTGACGCTCAGCGGCGGTAAACAATTGACGCTTGACTGAAAAAGGAAATTCTATTTGGTCATTATTAAATTTAATGGCGATAACAGCGATACAAATTAACACAGCCAATAATATGATTGCGATTTCCATAACTACTCCACTTCTAAAAATATATTATTTGATTTCTAGGTAGTGGTTAGCAAAGGTTGTGCCAATCATTTTTTAATATTGAGTATTGTGTACTATAATTAAGTAAGTAATTGATATTAATTAATAATCAGCTTTTTTTACTAAAATATCTACTTGTGTGCCTTGACCATCGCTTGAAATGATAAGGGTTGTGTTTTTATCGGTAGTTTGCATAAGGAAGCGGTCTTTGACTTGCTTCGTTGTACTAAAAGTGGGGTTGTGTTGCTGGTAAAACTCAATGACTTCGCTAGGAGGTTGTGGCACAAAGAAAATCATAGAAGCAGGCAATTCTGCGGCAAATACCTGACAAAGTTTGCCGTTGTTTGGCAATTTAATTTGGTAAAAGTAGTCTGGACAAGTTTGCGTGTCAGCAGCAAGGGAGTTTGATTCTGCTTTTATCAATGGAGCTTTCATAGAAGCCGCTACTGGAGCAGCGGTAGGTTCTATTAGAGACTCAGAGAATACTTCATCAGTTGGCCTTATCGAAGAGGGAGCTAGCGGCGCTTCAATTGCTTGTGTTGTGGGCGTAAGCTGTGAGTCGATAGCGTTGTCATTGGTAGCCGCGGTAACTGAAATAGATGCTATTAGGACCGCAGTGGCAAACATCTTTTTAGACGTTGATAAAGAATACATATTTGTCTCCATTGTATTTATAGGTAATTTACAACTCACCTTAAATACTTAAATCAAGATAATGTTGTTGCCCTTAGGGTTATCGGCAAATTTTAAACCCTCGTTAACGTAACTTAAGAATAGTTTTAAGTAGTTTTGCATGCAAGCTACGACACGAGGGTATTAAGTGTGCAATACATCAAGGGGGTATTATTTATGATACTTACTTTAACTCTAATTTATTTGTTTTTGCTAAGCTACGCAAGGTGAGGGGTAAGGTGGGGTAATATAGTACTCTATTTTATAGTGCTCGCCGGCTTTGACTTAACAAGGGGCAAAAAACCCACATTATGTGGGCTTAGATGTTGTACGTTATTTTGTCTAGGCAAATAGCTTTGTTAAACTATACATCTAAATAATCTAAAATACCTTCTGCAGCGCGGCGTCCTTCGTCAATTGCCGTTACGACAAGATCAGAGCCTCTGACCATGTCGCCACCAGAGAATATTTTAGGGTTACTGGTTTGGAACGGGAAGTGACCTTGAGAGGGCGCTCTTACCCGACCTTTTTCGTCTAACATAATGCCAAACTCGCCAAACCATGGCGCAGGACTAGGCTGGAAGCCAAACGCAATAATGACAGCGTCTGCTTCCATTACAAATTCTGAACCTGCAATTTCTACTGGGCTACGTCTGCCTGCGGCATCAGGAGCACCCATTTCAGTGCGTAGCATTCTTACACCAATTGCTTTGCCTGTTTCATCAACGGCAATATCAATAGGTTGAATGTTAAATTCAAAATTAACGCCCTCTTCACGCGCATTAACAACCTCACGACGTGAACCCGGCATACTTTGTTCGTCACGGCGATAAGCGCAGGTTACCGATGCTGCCGTTTGGCGGATAGATGTGCGAACACAGTCCATTGTGGTATCACCACCACCTAGAACGAGTACTTTTTTACCCTGCATATCAATATAGTCAGTTGGCGATTTCTCTAAGCCCATAACGCGTCTCGCTGTGGCGACTAAAAAGGGTAGGGCTTTGTGCACGCCAGGTGCATCTTCATGAGCAAAACCGCCCTGCATGGCTTTATATGTACCCATGCCTAAAAACACAGACTGGTATTCATCTAATAGGCTTTGAAAAGCAATGTCTTTGCCTATTTCAGTATTAAGTCTAAATTCAATGCCCATATCGGAGAATATTTGGCGACGAAGGGTAATTACTTCTTTTTCTAGTTTAAAAGAAGGAATGCCAAAGGTCAGTAAACCACCTATTTCTTCGTACTTGTCAAATACTACGGGTTTAACGCCGTTGCGGATTAATACATCTGCGCACGCTAATCCAGCTGGACCTGCTCCAATAATGGCTACTTTTTTGTCGGTCCACTGTACTTGTGACATGTCAGGGCGCCAGCCCATTTTAAATGCCGTATCGGTTATGTATTTTTCGATACTGCCAATAGTGACCGCGCCAAAATCGTCATTTAATGTGCACGCGCCTTCGCATAACCTGTCTTGTGGACAAACCCGCCCACAAACCTCCGGTAAACTATTGGTTTTATGAGAAAGCTCGGCCGCCTCTATTATTTTACCTTCGTTGGCTAAATCTAACCACTGCGGAATAAAGTTATGCACCGGGCATTTCCATTCGCAATAAGGGTTGCCGCAGTCTAAACAGCGGTCAGCTTGACCCGCTACCTGCGCAGAGGTCATAGGTTGGTAAATTTCACCAAACTCCTCTTTACGCATAATAATAGGCTTCTTGGGTGCATCAATACGCTCAACGTCAACAAATTGATATACATTCTTTGCCATGTGCTATTGCTCTCCTAATTTGTTGTGCATTTTATTGAGCCTGAACGCGCAATTCTGCGGTTGAACGACTTATATGACCTAATAAATTCTTAACGTCACTGGTTTTGGGTTTAACGAGTTGGAAATTCGCTAATTCATTCGCAAAGTTGGTTAGTAAATTGAGTGAATGCAAACTATCGGTGGCTTCATAGTGAGAATTTATTAATCCTCGTAAGTGTTCAGACAATATCACTTTGTCTCCAATAGACAGTACTTCCACTAAATCGTGATTGATTCGGCTTTCTATATCACCAAATTCATCATACAAATATGCAAATCCACCTGTCATACCTGCCCCGAAGTTAACGCCCACACTGCCCAGTATGGCAACAATACCACCTGTCATATATTCACAAGCGTTGTCTCCTGCGCCTTCAACAACTGCAATGGCACCTGAGTTCCTTACAGCGAAGCGCTCACCGGCTCGCCCTGCGGCGAATAATTTGCCGCCGGTGGCACCATATAAACAGGTATTACCCATTATCGCACTTGCGTGAGTGTCAAAAGTCACGTTACTTTGCGGCTTGATCACTAGGCGACCGCCGGCCATACCTTTACCAACATAATCATTAGCATCGCCAATTAAGGTCATTTCTAGACCACCAGCATTCCATACTCCGAAGCTTTGCCCAACTGTTCCTGTTAAGGTAATTTTTATGGGAGAATCATCCATGCCATTGTTGCCATACCGCTGTGCGATAAGACCACTTAGAGCTGCACCTACAGAGCGATCGGTGTTACGTACCTTGTAAGCTAAAGATTTTGGCTTTTTAGCCACCACCGCGCCCTCGCAGTCCGTTACGATGCGTTGATTTAGCTCGCCCTTATCAATAGGTTCATTGGTCACCTCAGAGCAGAATAACTGCGTATGAAAGCCTGCTAATGGTTTTTCAAGCAAAGGTGATAAATCAAGCTTGCTTTGCTTTGCAGTTTGACCTTCTAGTAGCTCGAGTAAATCAGTACGCCCCACTAAGTCTTGGAAATGTTGTATACCAATGCTCGCCATAATTTCACGAACTTCTTGAGCAACATACTTAAAGTAGTTCATAACCATTTCAGGCATGCCAATAAAATAGTTTTCGCGTAATTTGCGGTCTTGAGTTGCTACCCCTGTTGCACAATTGTTGAGGTGGCATATACGTAAGTATTTACAACCAAGAGCAACCATAGGGCCTGTACCAAAGCCAAAGCTTTCAGCACCTAACATACCCGCCTTTACTACATCTAGACCTGTTTTAAGACCGCCGTCGGTTTGCACGCGTACTTTGTGGCGTAAACCGTTTTCTACAAGTGCTTGCTGAGTTTCAGCAAGTCCTAACTCAAAAGGGCTGCCAGCATACTTCACCGAAGATAACGGACTTGCTCCGGTACCACCGTCGTAACCCGAAATGGTTATTAAATCAGCATAGGCTTTAGCAACACCTGTGGCAATAGTACCTACGCCGGGCTCAGAAACTAATTTAACCGAAATTAACGCATTGGGATTAATTTGTTTTAAATCGAAAATAAGCTGCGCTAAATCTTCAATCGAATAAATGTCATGGTGAGGCGGCGGCGATATAAGGGTAACTCCTGGCACTGAGTATCTCAGTTCAGCAATGTACTTGTTTACCTTGTCGCCCGGTAATTGACCGCCCTCTCCAGGTTTCGCGCCTTGTGCTACTTTAATTTGAATAACATTAGCGTTCATCAAGTAATGCGGTGTAACGCCAAAACGCCCAGAGGCCACTTGTTTAATTTTAGAGTTTTTTTCAGTGTTGAATCGTTTTGGATCCTCTCCGCCTTCACCCGAGTTTGATTGCCCGCCCAAACGGTTCATTGCAATCGCTAGTGCCTCATGGGCTTCAGGACTTAACGAACCCATAGACATTGCCGCGGTATCGAAGCGTGGGAATAACTGTTCTGCAGGCTCTACATCATTAATGTCGATAGCTTTACCGGCTCGAATGCCCATTAAATCGCGCAAATGGCTTGGGTTGCGGTTATTAACTAGACATGAGAATACTTTGTAATCATCGTATTTACCGCTTACTACAGCTTTTTGCAACGAGCTAACTACATCGGGATTGTAAGCGTGGTATTCCCCGCCGTGCACATATTTAAGTAAACCACCGTGAGACATACTTTTACGAGCCAGCCAAGCGATTTTTGATACGTTAAGTAAGTCTTGTTCGAAATCTTCAAATCCGGCGCCTTGAATACGACTAGGCACTCCCGTAAAACATAAATCAATTACTGCTGTGTTAATGCCTATCGCCTCAAAGAGTTTTGAGCTGCGGTAGCTCGCAATTGTGCTTATGCCCATTTTAGACATAATTTTGAACAAGCCTTTATTAATACCTTTACGATAATTTTTAATAGCGTCTAGCGGCGACATGTCTAAGTCATTTTTTTGTACCATTTGTTCAATGGTTTCATAAGCCAGGTACGGATATACCGCGGTTGCTCCCAAACCAATTAACACAGCAAAATGATGTGGATCACGAGCAGATCCGGTTTCCACTAATATATTGGCGTCGCAGCGTAATTGGTCATGTACTAAGCGGCGTTGAACTGCGCCTACCACCATGGGGGCTGGAATAGGTAAAGTATCTTTTGATATTTTTCGGTCTGATAAGATAACAAAGGCTGCGTTTCTATTTTTAACTGCGTCTACAACCTCGTCGCATATGCGTTTAATAGCGCTTTCTAAGCCTTCTTGTGGTTTATAATTTATATTGATTCTTTCATTATAATAATATTCTTTGTCGAAATTACGTAGCTGTTTTAAATCGGTGTAAACCAATACCGGTGACTCAAACAATACTCTGTGAGCATAACCACTGGTTTCGTTAAACACGTTTTGTTCACGGCCAATGCAAGTCGCCAATGACATCACATGATTTTCGCGTAGCGAATCTATTGGTGGATTAGTAACTTGCGCAAACTGTTGCCTGAAATAATCGTACATAGTCCGGTGCTTAGACGACATCACTGCCATAGGCGTATCGTCACCCATTGATCCGGTGGCTTCTTGACCGTCTTTAGCGAGCACTTTTATTATTTGATTGATTTCTTCATAACTATAATTAAATAGTTTATGACGTGTCGCCATTTCATGGTCGTCATATACGCGTTTTCCAATTAAGCTTGCATCACAGTTTTCAAGCGGCTCTAACCTAGATATATGGGACTCCAACCATTTAGCGTATGGATGCTGTGATTTTAGTTCATCATCAATTTCGGTAGAACGCCAAATTTTGCCTGTGTGTGTATCGACCGCTAACATTTCACCGGGTCCTACGCGTCCTTTTTCAACTACGTCTTGTTCGCAGTAGTCCCAAATACCAATTTCAGAAGCTAAGGTAATAAAGCCGTTTTTGGTAATAACATAGCGTGCCGGGCGTAAGCCGTTTCTATCTAAATTACAGGCTACGTGTCGACCGTTAGTTAGTACAATGCCTGCTGGACCATCCCAAGGCTCCATGTGCATTGAGTTAAATTCGTAAAAGGCACGTAAGTCGGGGTCCATAGTCTTATTGTTTTGATATGCCGGTGGCACTAATAAACGCATTGCTCTAAA
Source organism: Glaciecola sp. (assembly GCA_047621065.1). GTDB lineage: Bacteria > Pseudomonadota > Gammaproteobacteria > Enterobacterales > Alteromonadaceae > Glaciecola. The sequence goes on from JBLHMY010000067.1 coordinate 9,628, forward strand.
CAAATCCATGCCGCCGGCCAAAAATAGCTCCAACATGTTGTCTAGTGAACTGCTGTCAGATCCCTCTACATTTACAAACGGTGCAGCCTGCATCAGATCGGGTATAAGTGGCGTTGCAAACTTACTGGTTCTAGCAATTGCCCACTCCCGGTTGCCTTTAATGGTATTTATTTCACCGTTGTGGGCTAGGTATCTGAAGGGTTGTGCCAATGGCCATTTGGGTAAAGTATTGGTAGAGAAGCGTTGATGAAATACACAAATAGAGGACATTAACCCGGTATCTGCCAAATCCAAATAGAATTTAGGCAAATCTTTAGGCATTACTAGGCCTTTATAAATGGTGACAAAAGTGGATAGGCATGCAACGTAAAAATCTTCGTCGTCGTTGATACGTTTTTCAACGCGCCGACGGGCAACATACAAACGCCGCTCTAAGTCTGGCGCTAACCAGCCGCTTGGGGCATTTACGAACACTTGCTCAATTTGAGGAACACCAGTTTTGGCTAAATCGCCCAGCACACTGTGGTCAACGGGTACTTCACGCCAGCCCAGTACGCTTAGCATTTCTTTTTCTAATTCTTCACCTAGGATTTTTCGTGCCGCTTGCGCTTTAATAGGGTCTTGCGACAAAAAAATCATACCAATTGCATAATTTTTGTTTAGCGCCCAACCTTGCTCAGCAGCTACTTTCTTAAAAAAGGAGTCAGGTTTTTGCAACAATAAACCGCAGCCATCGCCGGTTTTTCCATCGGCGGCAACACCGCCTCTGTGTTGCATGCGGTCTAGTCCTTCAATTGCTGTTGCCACTAGTTGGTGACTTGACTCACCTTGCGTATGTGCAATTAAGCCAAACCCACAGTTATCTTTTGAATCTGATGAATGATACAAACCCATACATTGCTCCTCCGCGAGGCCAAAATATTCAGCCACGCTCATTATGTCTTACTTATGATATGAAGACCCAGTCACTGCACTTATAGTCTTGGCCATAATACGAATGTGTTTGCCGATTCTTATTATTGTATTTGTTATACGTCGTTAGCTGTTTTGAGGATACTCTTGCGTATCGAATTTTTATTCATTCCACTAAGCGGGACGTTGAAGTTACCTACTTACGCGTCAGAAATCAATTACCTTGCATCAAATTATTGATGATGTATAAATTGAATGCGACTAAGCTATTGTTTTATATATTTATATAGTTTAAAAAAGGATCGGGTAAAAAAGTCTATTTTTTGACACAATACGTAAATAAAGTGTAAATTTTAGTTGAAATTACAACTTATATTCATATGAAAATCGGGAAAAACAACGGCTTAACGCATAAATATGTTTATTTACTGCGTAAACTTGCAATGACACAGTTTTTCACAAAAATAGCGGTTTATTCTTTAGTATTCGACTGTCCTCTACCTCATATTCTTGTTAGCATGCAATGCATATACTTTCAACCATACTGCTTTGATGCAGTTGTCGCTGGCTAGGCTATTCTAATTTATGTTAATTAAACCACAAAACGATTCATGGGCTATAAAAGTGGCGCAGTTTGTCAACAATTTGGGTACGCTTAAGGTAAGTATTCTTTTTGTATTGTTTACTTTGTGTTTTACCATTTCAGGCTCTTACATGGTCCGCCTAGTCCTTGGCAATGATATTGATATTCAAACGCATGATTTTTTGAGTGCAATTGTGCTTACTTTAGTTGGTGCGCCCTGTTTATTGTTTTTCTTTATTAGGTTGATTAAACAGTTAGAGCATTCGCGTATTAATTTGGAAGAGGCTGTTAGTCAACTAGAACGTTTGCGTAGACACGATGTTATTTTAAATAGAGAGCTACAAAACAATATTCGCCAACTTAACTATGAAATAGAGCAGCGTAAGACTGCCCAACTAGAGCGCGAAGCTTTATTTGCAAAACTCGAACAAGAAATAAAGCAAAAATCAGAGCAGGAGCTGGCAGCGCGCAGGCTCTCAACCTTAACGCGTTCTATAATAGATGCTTCTCCTGACCTAATATACTATCGAAACGAAGAGGGTCGTTTCGAAGGCTGTAATAAAGTAGCGGAGGCTCTAACTGGTAAAT
>JBLHMY010000068.1:0-11648 GCA_047621065.1 Glaciecola sp.
TCTTGGGTATGCTCTAATTCTTTACCTAGTGCTTGCGTTATAATATCGATAAACTGCTGTAAAGATGCACTTATCATTAGCCCCTTTTCATCAAGAGGCAGTTTAATAAACCAAATGTAGCGCTCTTCGCTTAGTTTTTTATTCCAAAAAACAACGCAAAACCAGGCGTGGTTTTGACGCGGAAATGCACAAGGTGCTTTTTGATTTTCCCACTCAAAAAAAGTGTGATTGTTGAGCTTTCGAATACCGCGACCTAAATCAAATACTGTGTATTGGGTTTGTGCTTGCAGTAAAAATTCGCTCAAGGTCGAGATTGAAGCAAAGGAGGACATTTAAATACAAAACCTATTAAAAATAAAAAACAATACTGCTAGTATATGTTAAATGGCTATTTAGTGTATAGCCAGCGCACATGTTAATAGTAAAAACAAAGCTGTAAATAAAGAGCAACGTAAAAAATAACCAAGGAATAAAAACTTTTGCTGGTAATCGTGTATCAAGATGAGGAGATAGTTGTTGTGCATAAACCGTCTGGTTTATTGGTGCATCGCAGTGATATAGACAAAAATGAAACAAAATTTTTACTGCAGCAACTGCGCGATCAAATTGGTCAACACGTTTTCCCAGTACATAGGTTAGACAAGCCAACGTCTGGTCTTATGGTACTAGCACTTAATAAACAAAGCGCTAGGACACTATCTATATGTTTTGCTGAGCGTGAGCCATACAAAGAATATACTGCGATTGTGCGAGGTTTTACAAGCTCTCAAGTTATAGATTATGCCTTAAAAGAAGAATATGACAGAATGACCGATAGCAAAGCGGTTAAAGATAAACAGGCCCAAGATGCCATTTCCCAAGTGATTTTGCTAGCTCAAGCGCAAATAAATAAACCAGCAGGCCGATACGACAGCGCTCGCTACAGCGCGGTAAGACTTATTCCTAAAACCGGCCGTAAGCATCAGTTAAGACGTCATATGTCGCATGTCAGGCACCCTATAATAGGCGATACTAGCCATGGCGATGGCAAACAAAACCAATTCGCGCGCGAGCATCTTCAGGTTAATAGACTAGCCTTGATCGCCACTAAATTAATTATTCCCCATCCTACAACGGGCGAAGCTATGGCATTTACTACCGCTATTGATAAGGACCTAAGGCCAGCATTCTCTATTTTTGATCAAAGTGTGATCGCAAATGAAGATTAATACATACTTATACTAAAATAGTATAAAAGCCCCTAATAGAAAACGGATAAGACAAACACAGAGTTTCTAAAATTGACTAATAATTGTCATCAAGTAAAGTATAAGGAATGAGCAAAGCAATGAGTAGTATTAGTATTTTCGCCGGTTCAGTTTATGGTAATGCACAGCATGTGGCTGAAGAAGTCAACGATATGTTAAGTGCCCAAGGCATAGACAGTGAAGTGTTTACAGATCCTGAAACGAGTGACTTCACTGATGCAGAGTCTGTTTTAATTATTACCTCTACAACCGGTCAGGGTGACGTACCGCCTAATTTAGAGCTCTTTTATAGTGACTTGCGAGATAGTTTTCCATTAATGGATAGCAAGGCTTTTGCAGTGGTGGCTTTGGGTGACAGTAGTTATGGCGAAAGTTATTGTGGTGGGGGTAGGCAGTTTTTTGAGCTGCTGACTGAATTACAAGGCAAACCGGTGGCTGACATTTTCAAGGTTGACGCTCTAGAAACCTTAGCCCCAGAAGAAGAAGTGGTGCCGTGGGTAAAGGCAATAGCTGAGAAGTTGGTAAGTTAAACACTTAAATAACATTAGGCTAAACTATAAAGAGTTATTTTATTGTATAACTTTTGTGGTTTAGCCAATAAGTCACCATTACCTAGTTAGTAAATTTAACCCGCTTGGTCAACACTCACATTAAAATCTCGAGCAAAATTCTCCAATAGCAAAGGCGGAATTTTTGCCTTTGTAAAAGTACGCACATCTACCACTACGTAGGTGGCTTTCATATAAGCAATGGCTTCTAGTTCACCTTCGTTGTTTACTCGCGAGCATTGGGTCTCCAATTGAAAAGATGTATTGCCTATGTGTCCTACGTGAACTGCTAAATTTAGTACATCATCAAAAGTAGCTGATGCAAACCAATCAATATGTAAGCTGACAACTTGGTTATCGTAACCTGCATCTACTAATTGCTGATGGTGGCCTATTAGCGCTCTAATATATTCTGTGGCGGCTAAGTCGGCGTAATCTGCATACCGAGCATTAAAAACAACCTGCTGTGCGTCGCATTCCCCATAGCGAACTCTGATACGAAGGTTAACTTGATTTGTTATGCTTGTTGTAACATCGGCTTTATCTTCATCGCGTCGCTTGTTTTTCATGCTGCAGAGTTCGCTTCAGGTTGGTCAAGTTTAGTTGTAATTAACCTTCTCACCAACACCTGCTGTTCTTGGGTGAGTGCCTTGCCGTGGCTGTTACAGACAATAAATACATCTTCGGCGCGTTCACCAATTGTCGTAATTTTGGCCATTTTCAAGGTGATGTTTATATCTACAAACAAGTGCCCAATACGTGCCAATAATCCAGGAGCATCAAGTGCTTCAAGCTCTATTAGAGTACTGTCTTCTTGGCTTGAATAAAACCTTACTTTGGTTGGCACATTTAAATGTTTCATGCGCCGTGACATTTTGCGTGAGTTTAAATGCGTGTGTCCAGGGCGAATCAATTGGTTTTTAATAGCCTTAACAAAACTGTTAACCTGCTGTTGACTACCAATGCGTTTATTTTCATGATCAAGCACTATCATACTGTCAAATACATAGCCTGCTGATGTAACCGATATTTGGGCATCATGAATTGAGCAGTTTCTGCTGTCAATAACGGAGGCTATTTGTGCAAACAGTGCAGGGCGGTCTTTGCAATAAATAAGTAACTCTGTTCCGCCCTTTGATGTTTCATTAGATGCTGCGACCATAAAGTCATTCTCGTCCAGCTTTCCAGCTTCTACAATTTGCTGGGTATGCCAAGCTATTTGTATTGGGCTAAACCGTGCGAAATAGTCTGGGCTATGGTACTGCCAGAATGTTGTACACGCGTCTAAATTGGCGTTGCGCTGAGTCAATAGTGCAATTGCCTTAGCTTTATAATCGTGAATTCTGTCATTTAGTGTCATTTGGCACTGCAGACCATTGTCGAGGGCTTTTTGCGTGAGTAAATACAACTCGCGCAGCAAAGACGCTTTCCAGTCGTTCCACAAACTGTGATTAGTGGCGCGGATATCAGCAAGGGTCAATACATAAAGCAAATCAAGCTGCTCATGGCTTTTAACTAAACCAGCGAAATCTCGAATAACGTCAGGATCATAAATATCTCGCCTTTGAGCGACAACTGACATGAGTAAGTGGTGCTTAACTAGCCAAGCGATAATAGCGGTATTTTCAGTCGAAATATTATGCTGTTCACAAAAAACATGTACATCTTTTTCACCCAATACGGAGTGGTCGCCGCCTCTTCCTTTAGCGATATCATGAAAAATAGCCGCAATAAATATAATCTGTGGATTCTCTAAATTGTTTACAATGCGGCTGCAACGAGGAAGAACCTGTGGCTTAGTATAATAGTGGCGTATGTACTTCACTAATCTATGGGTATGCTCATCTACCGTGTAGGCGTGAAACAGATCAAACTGCATCATTCCCACTATTTTATCCCATTCAGGCAAGTAAGACTGTAAAACACCGTGCTGATACATAACGTCCCATGCCAAATCGAAGAAGTTTGGATTTGATACAAGCTTTACAAAATATTCTCTGCACTGCGGTATTTGATGATAATAGGCAGACTGAAACGTTCGACGCGCATTGCGTAACTGTCCTAAACAATCTGCATCTAATCCCTCAATTTTTGAATGATCAGTTACCAAACCTAGAAATTCTAATATTTTTAGCGGTGACGAGAAAACATTTGAATTAAGCGGCGAAATTAAACCATCTTTTATGCAAAAGTCATCGCTTATGGCATCACACTTTTTGACTTTCAAGTTAAGGATGTCTTGCTTAAACCTAAGCATAAGCATGCTGTTAAGTTCACTTACTCGTCGCACAATTCTGAATAAGTGCTTCATCATTTTTTCAACACCTTGCTTGCCGTCACCAAAGCCTAGGAAACGAGCAACATCGGGTTGATAGTCGAATAAAAGCCGATTTTCACAGCGTTTAGATACTAGATGTAGCGCGAAACGTATTTGCCATAAATTACTTCGACATTCAATTAATTCAGCGTGTTCAAGTTCAGTGAAATAACCATGCCCAATAAGCGTTAAGCCATCGTATTCTTGGAAATGTTTTTTAGCCACCCAGCCAATGTTTTGGATATCTCGCAAACAGCCTGGATTTTCTTTAATATTAGGTTCTAGATTATAAGAGGTATCATTAAATTTTGCGTGGCGCTGCTTTTGTTCTTCTAGTTTGGCTAAAAAGAAATCTTTGCTTGACCATATTTTATCATGACTTATTTTCGCCATAAGTGTGTCAAACGTCCCATTACTGCCACATAAAAGCCTGGCTTCAACAAGATTAGTGGCAATGGTAATATCGTTTTTTGCCAATTTAACGGTATCTTTAATGGTGCGTACCGACTGGCCAACTTCTAGTTTAATGTCCCACAAAAAGGTTATTAAGACTGAGACTTTTTCTTGTGTTTCTTTGCTTAGTGGTTTTTCGCTTAAAATTAGCAAGTCAATATCTGAGTAGGGCTGCATTTGGCCGCGGCCATAACCGCCTACTGCACATAAACTCAAAGATTTTACTAGGTGTAGTTCTTGGAGTTGCCAAGCTTTGCATAAAAGCGCATCGGTGAAGCGAGCGCGTTCGACCACAAGTTCGTCTACATGTATATTAGAGAAATTTTGTTCGAGCCATCTAAAACTGTCTACTACACACCCTTTAAACGCTCCTACTTCATTAACAGAAGTGATATTTTGCAGCCTATCAATAAGATGATTTAAATTTATCATATACGTCTCTTAAATTAATTGTTGATAAGGCCGCTAGTAAAGTTTTGTATGACCCGGAGTTATTAACTGTGGTTAATTATTTTAGGAATAGTCTCATCGTCTCGGTGAGTTAAAATTTCAACACCTGTATCGGTTACCAACAAGGTGTGTTCCCACTGCGCACTTAAACTTCTATCTTTAGTTACAACGGTCCATTGATCGGGAAGCGTCTTAGAATGCCGCTTGCCAGCATTTATCATAGGTTCGATAGTAAAGCACATACCTGCAACCAACGTTTCGCCGGTGTTAGCTTGGCCATAATGAACAACCTGTGGGTCTTCATGAAAGGTTGCGCCAATGCCATGACCGCAATATTCTTGTACAACAGAATAATTGTGATTGTGAGCATGGGTTTGAATTACGTGGCCAATATCTCCTAAACGAGCGCCTGGCTTAACCAGCTCTATGCCTTTGTATAAACATTCTTGGGTGACTCTGATCAATCGTTCAGCCAATATGCTGGGTTTACCCACTACAAACATCTTTGAGGTATCGCCATGATATCCGTCTTTAATGACCGTAACATCGATATTAACGATATCACCGTCTTTTAGTTTTTTGTCGCTTGGTATGCCGTGACAAATAACATGATTTACCGAAGTGCAAACCGACTTTGGAAACGGCGGCGTGCCGTAGTTTAAGGGGGCTGGCACACAACCTTGTACGTCAACAATGTAGTCGTGACATAGCTGATTAAGGTGCTGTGTTGTAGCCCCTTTAACTACGTGTTCGCCTATCATATTTAACACCTCGCTAGCCAATTTCCCGGCTACGCGCATTTTAACTATTTCGTCTACTGTCTTTATGGTTGCTGCCAAAGTTTCATTGCCTATTCCGTTAACATAGCCGTATTATCATACATGAGCGCTGAGCATACAATCCCATTTTTAAAAGTGATGGCATTTGCTGTCGATTAACAGACTAATTTGGACAAGTAAAAGCACACTTATTATCAACAATAGTTTGTAATAATGCCCTACAAATGGTATAAAGCGCGCGCTGTTTTCGAATGTAGTTGGATTTTATTTTTAGTGTAAAGAGAAAACCACAACAAACGGGCAGTGAATAATTAAAAATTCACACACATTTCGACACTATTTCCGGGGTGTCTGCGGTGAGCACAAGAGCTAATTTAGCTTCTCATCAACGATCGGGGATAGGGATTTGTGGAGGCATAACCCCCAAAATTAGGAAATTAATACAATGGCAAATGTTTCAATGCGTGACATGCTCAACGCCGGTGTCCACTTTGGTCACCAAACTCGTTACTGGAATCCTAAAATGGCTCAGTTCATTTTTGGCGCACGTAACAAAGTACATATTATAAATTTAGAAAAAACAGTTCCTTTATTTAACGACGCGCTTAGCTTTTTGTCGAGCGTTGCAGCTCGTAAAGGTAAAATTTTGTTTGTAGGCACAAAACGTGCGGCGAGCGATGCGGTTAAAGAATCAGCTTTAAAATGTGGTCAATACTACGTTAACAAGCGCTGGTTAGGCGGCATGTTGACTAACTGGAAAACAGTGCGTCAATCAATTAACCGCTTAAAAGTGCTTGAGTCACAAAGCGCTGACGGTACATTTGACAAATTAACGAAAAAAGAAGTGTTATTGCTTCAACGTGAAATGAAAAAGCTAGAAAACAGCTTAGGCGGTATCAAAAATATGGGCGGATTGCCTGACGTAATTTTTGTTATCGACGCAGATCATGAACATATTGCTATTACTGAAGCCCGTAACTTAGGCATTCCAGTAGTTTCTGTTGTTGATACTAACTCTAACCCCGATGGTGTTGATTACATTATTCCAGGTAACGACGATGCAATAAGAGCCGTCCAGTTATATACCAACGCAGTTGCAGAAGCAGTTATGGAAGACCGTAACCAAGACGTACCAGCGCCAAGCGACGAGTTTGTAGCTGACGAAAAATAAGCGAACGCTTTACGTCACATTTTGAAAGGAGACGTGAGTCTCCTTTTTTAAAACCTGCTTTGATTAGCAGCACAGAACATAAATTTTTTGAGGAATAAAACAATGGCAGTGACAGCAGCACTGGTAAAAGAATTACGTGAGCGCACCGGCTCGGGCATGTTAGATTGTAAAAATGCATTGGTAGAAACTAACGGTGACGTTGAATTAGCAATAGAAAATATGCGTAAGTCTGGTCAAGCAAAAGCCGCTAAGAAAGCTGGTCGTATTGCAGCAGAAGGCGTAATTTTAACACACGTTTCTGGCACAAAAGCTACTATGCTTGAATTAAACTCTGAAACCGACTTTGTTGCTCGCGACGAAGGCTTTTTAGGTTTTGGTAACAAAATATTAGCAGTTGCTGCTGCTAATAACATCAATGATATAGATACGCTAAACGCAGCTCAATTAGACGGTGTAACCGTTGCAACAGCTCGTGACAACTTGGTCGCGAAAATTGGTGAAAATATTTCTCCTCGTCGTGTTATCAACGTTGAAGGTGATAATATTGGCGCCTATGTTCACAGCAGTCGTATTGGCGTTATTGCAATACTCAAGGGTGGCGATGAAGCGCTAGCCAAAGACATAGCAATGCATGTAGCAGCTTCTAACCCACAGTATGTTAGGCCAACTGACGTGCCTGATGCCGTGGTCGCCAAAGAAAAAGAAATTCAACTTGAAATTGCTATTCAATCAGGTAAGCCTGCAGAAATCGCTGAAAAAATGGTTTCAGGTCGTATGAAAAAATTCACCGGTGAAGTAAGTTTAACAGGTCAACCGTTCGTTAAAGATCCTGCAATGAGTGTTGGCGACTTTCTGAAAAGTAAAAATGCAGATGTAGTCAACTTTGTACGCTTTGAAGTTGGCGAAGGTATTGAAAAGAAAACAGAAGATTTTGCCGCAGAAGTTGCTGCACAGTTAGCCGCGGCTAAAAAAGCCTAAAATGAAAAGGTTTTACGAAAAACATTCTTTTGTAAAACACTCTCTTCATATACACTATTAAGCACCTCAATTGAGGTGCTTTTTTATAATCAAAGGAAAAACCACGCATGAGTGTTAGCCCTAAGCCCGCATATCGTAGACTCCTATTAAAATTAAGTGGTGAAGCTCTAATGGGAGAAGAAAGTTTTGGTATCGATCCCAAAGTACTCGACCGTATGGCTGAAGAGATTAAAGAATTAGTAGAGCTTGGCATTGAAGTAGGTTTGGTGATTGGTGGGGGTAATTTATTTAGAGGTGAAGGATTGGCGAAAGCCGGCATGAACCGAGTTGTAGGCGATCATATGGGTATGTTAGCCACAGTAATGAATGGTCTGGCGATGCGCGATGCTCTTCACCGCGCGTTTGTAAATGCTAAGCTAATGTCAGCAATTCCGCTCAACGGCGTATGCGATTCTTACAATTGGACCGACGCCATTAAAATGCTTAAATCGGGCCGCGTAGTCATATTCGCTGCTGGCACAGGCAACCCCTTTTTCACTACAGATTCAGCCGCCTGTTTGCGAGGTATCGAAATTGAAGCTGATGTGGTTCTCAAAGCAACTAAAGTAGATGGCGTTTACGACAGTGACCCAGCTAAAAATCCAGAAGCTGTGTTATATAAACACCTAAGTTATAACGAAGTGTTAGACAAGGAGCTTAAAGTGATGGATTTAGCAGCCTTTACGTTGGCGCGAGACCATAGCATTCCAATTCGTGTTTTCAATATGACCACGCCAGGTTGTTTGAAACGTGTCGTGTTAGGCGAATCTGAAGGCACCCTTATTAGCCATACTGATTCAACTGAAGCATTAACGTAGATTTGAGGCCATTGTGCGCATACAACTACGTAAAAATAATGTTAATATAGCAAACTTAGGGATGTTACCTAATTGCTAGTTGTTAGATGGTAGCCTAGTGCCCAGTGAAAGTTTGCGCATACTCAAGATAACAACAGTAAATAAAAGGCGTGATTTGTATAAAAATTGCGCCAAACAAAGAATAAAAATAATCGGTAAAGGTCGTTAATTATGATTGATGAAATAGAACTTGATGCGCAAGATCGCATGGAGAAAAGTGTTGCTGCATTAAAAACACAGTTAGCTAAAATTCGAACAGGCCGCGCACACCCAAGTTTACTTGATAGTATTATGGTTTCGTACTACGGTGCTGACACACCCTTAAAACAGCTAGCTAATATTGTGGCGGAAGACAGTCGCACATTAGCGCTGTCGGTATTCGACAAAAGCGCTATTCAAGCCGTTGAGAAGGCAATTATGCAATCTGACTTAGGGTTAAACCCAATGAGCGCAGGCGCTTCGATTCGCATTCCATTACCACCGCTTACCGAAGAACGTCGCAAAGACTTAATCAAAGTGGTGCGTAATGAAGTTGAACTTGGCCGCGTAGCGGTGCGTAATATTCGACGCGATGCCAACGGTGACATCAAAGATTTGCTGAAGGACAAAGACATCAGTGAAGATGAAGCAAGAGCAGGGGAAGAGAATATTCAATCACTTACCAATCAGTTTATTAAAAACATTGACGGCATTCTTGCCGACAAAGAAAAAGAACTGATGGAAGTTTAGTCAGTTGACTAAGATCTCAGGTCAATCCCATAGTACTGATAAAGCGATTGACAAAATACCGCACCACGTTGCTATTATTATGGATGGTAATGGTCGCTGGGCGCAGCAAAAAGGTAAGTTGCGCACGTTTGGGCACAAAGCCGGCGTTGATGCAGTTCGAGCATCGGTAACCTTAGCTAGAAAAGTGGGTATCGAGTCGCTCACACTGTTTGCTTTTAGCAGCGAGAATTGGCAGCGACCCAAAGAAGAAGTGGGTGTGCTCATGCAGCTATTTTCTTTAGTACTGCGCTCTGAGGTCAAAAAGCTAAACCAAAATGATATTCGCCTTAAAGTTATAGGCGATATTTCTGCTTTTGATATAAAGCTACAAGAAAAAATAAAAAAAGCTGAGGCGCTCACTGCAAGAAACAAGTCACTAACTTTAAACATTGCGGCTAATTACGGTGGTCGCTGGGATATTATAGATGCTACTCGTCGCATTGCCCACAAAGTAGAACAAAAACAATTAAGCCTTAACGATATTGATGAAGAGTTATTCAATCAACATGTCAGTACTGGAGATTTGCCAGAGCTAGATTTACTAATCCGCACCGGTGGTGATCATCGAGTCAGTAATTTCTTACTATGGCAATGCGCCTATGCTGAATTTTACTTTACTGATGTGCTGTGGCCCGATTTTAATGAGGAAGTCTTTAATCTTGCAATTGCAGATTTTGCGATCCGCCAACGTCGCTTTGGCCTAACCGGAGAGCAAATTATGAAGCAAGAAGACAACGATAATAATAACGAGAACGTCATATGTTAAAACAACGTATTCTCACTGCGATAGTGCTTGCTCCGCTTGCTTTAACGGGTATTTTGTTCCTGCCTATTGAAGGCTTTAAGTATGTGGTAGCAGGCATTATTTTATTGGGTGCATATGAGTGGGCGAATATGTCGGGTATTACTGCTCGCATGGTAAAAGGCTGGTTCACCATTTTTGTTGGTGTACTTTGTGCACTGCTTATTTTTAGCGTCGAGGCCAGTGAAATTTGGATTCAAGGTGAATTAAATTCTCTTTATTTTGGTATATTACAAATAGCCGCTATATGGTGGGTAGTTTCTTTGCTTATGATACTTGCTTATCCGAAATACAGTAGCTTTTGGAAAAACAGCCGCAGTATTCGCGGTGCATTTGGCGTACTTACGTTGCTCCCTACATGGGTTGCAATAGTCAGTTTACGTACCAGCTTATACGACGTAGACCCTTTTTATGGCGCTTCATTATTGTTTTATGTATTGGGCATTGTATGGGCTGCTGATATAGGCGCATTTTTTGTTGGCGTAAAATTTGGTAAACATAAATTAAGACCTAATGTGTCGCCTGGCAAAACCTTAGAAGGCTTAATGGGCGGAGTAATGGCATCTTTAGCTATTATTGCGTTTGCCGCTTTGCATTATCAGGTTGAACCATCGCGTATTTGGCTGCATTTATTTATTGGTGGTATTACCGTGGGCGTGTCTGCATTAGGTGATTTAAACGAAAGTATGTTTAAGCGCTGTGCGGGTATTAAAGACAGCGGTAGGCTGCTTCCTGGGCACGGCGGAATTATGGACAGAATAGACAGCTTAACCGCTGCATTCCCTATATTTGCCTTTTGTTACGTTGTGTGGATGGTATAAGTTGTAATGCAATATCCTCAGCAAATTTGTATTTTAGGTGCTACGGGCTCAGTAGGTACTTCAACCTTGGATGTTATTTCTCGTCATCCTGATAAATTTGAAGTGTTTGCTTTATCTGGCATGCGTCAGTTAGCTAAATTGGCAAAGCAAATTCAAACCTTTAAGCCCACGTATGCGGTAGTATCTAATGAAGCCTGTGTTAAGGAACTTAACGATTTACTTGGCTCAAATATAGGTAAAACAAAATTATTACACTCCCAGCAAGCACTAATTGATATTGCAAGTGCGCCAGAAGTAGACTGCGTTATGTCTGCTATAGTAGGTGCTGCTGGTCTTTTACCTACCCTAGCTGCGGTAAAGGCAGGTAAGCGCATTTTATTAGCTAATAAAGAAGCGCTGGTAATGTCGGGCGAGTTGT
>JBLHMY010000069.1:0-11373 GCA_047621065.1 Glaciecola sp.
TCGTGCTGCCTACCGGCACTGTCAATAGAATTGGGCTGTTTAAGGATAGTAGTAAGTCACCCACGCTTTGTGAAAATTGCAGACACCATTTATTCGGTGAAAATACACTAAACGATGCTTCATCTATGTTAACTGAAAAGTCGTCAGGTCTTAAAGAATGTTTTGGGAATGCTTGCAAAGTCCCCTTATGTTGACTGGGTGGGTGCAGTCTAGAGAGGCTATTGCCCGTTAGTTCAAGGTAATGGTCAACTAGTTGTAAACTTTCAAGACTTACCAGTATTGTTTTAAGAAGCACTGAAGATAGCCATTTTTTGTGCTTATGCGTGGGCGTTGTTTCTGGTAATTGAGTGACTACTTGAGTATTTATGTGCGTTGTTAGCTGTACAATCACATCAGGAAGTTTTTGGTCATGAACTAGGTCTATTACTATGCGTGTACAATAACCAAAAATGGAAACGCGCGGTTGGCTATTGTTGGGTTTTGCAGCAAGTGCTTCGGTATTAACGCAAAAGGTGTCTGCTTGTAATAAAATCATGCATTCAATGTGCGCATGTTGTGCACTCACAATACGCACATTGAATTGGTAATCACCGAAGTGCAGAATTTGCGCGTGCGCAATACCATTATTTGCAACGTTTTTAGGCTCGTCAATTAGTATAGCGTGTTGGAGCTCACCAAGTTCATGGCTTATTTGACGTTTATTTTTGAATAGAGTAACTCGCACGAAGGAACACTTAGCAACCTCTAATAGCAGCGAAAGTATTTTCTCAGTTGTGTTAGGATTAACATACATGCTGTCGAATTTTTGTAAAAGCGGATTCATTTAGGCTTTATCGGCACAAACAGGCAAAATTTAAGTTATATATTAAAAGACTTACTTGCATTTTGTAGTAAATAGATGTCTTACGATTTATAGTAATGATGCAAATAATGTTCTCTAACTATAAGGTAATCACCCAAAAGCTATGGTGTTGTCAGACAAATTCAATCGCCAGTTCGAATATTTGAGACTTTCTGTTACCGATGTGTGTAACTTTAGTTGTCAGTATTGTTTACCTGATGGGTATAAGAAAACGCATAAGCAGCGTTTTTTAACGTTGCCTGAAATTAAACAAGTGGTATCTGTTTTTGCAGAACTAGGTACAAAAAAAGTTAGGGTTACAGGCGGTGAGCCTAGCCTTCGTTCAGATTTACCGAATATAATTGAGACGGTTCGTAATCAAACCGAAATAGAAAAAATTGCACTTACCTCGAATGGCTTTAGGCTGGCGAAAATGGCCAAGTCATACAAGGCAGCCGGTCTTAACAGCGTAAATGTTAGTATTGATAGCTTCGACCCAAAGCAATTTCAACTAATTACCGGATACAGCGACCTTGCAGGAATATTAGAAGGCGTTGAAATTGCTGCAAATATTGGGCTAGAGGTAAAACTTAACCTTGTGCTTATGAAACAATTTAACGCTAGTATCTTAAAAAATGTAATGGCCTTTATAAAAGACAAGCCTATTACCTTCAGATTTATTGAATTGATGGAAACCGGTGATAACCCTATTTTTTTTGAGCAACAGCATTTAAGAGCGTCGAATATTCAAGAACAACTTCAAAATAATGGTTTCACCCAAGTGGTGACCGATAAGTTGGCCGGTCCCGCAAAAGTATATCAGCACCCAAACTATGCCGGGAAGATTGGTCTCATTTCACCTTATGAAACTGGTTTTTGTGATAGCTGTAATCGACTTCGTGTGTCGGCAATAGGGAAGCTGCATTTGTGCTTATTTGGTGAGCAAGGATATGATTTACGCTGGGGCCTTAATAATGAAGACCGAGACAAGTTACTTGCTTACTTAACGTCCATAGTAGCCACTAAAAAGGCAACGCACTTTCTGCACGAAAGAAAAACAGGTGCAACTAAGCATTTAGCAATGCTGGGTGGCTAATTCTTAGCTTGGTTTGTTTACTGAGTTTCATCTAATAGATATAATATCAGGGAACTTTTAACCTAAGTAATAATGCAAACTGTGCAACCAACAAAATCTGTTTCTTTTCGATATCATATAACTCGGTGGGCTTATACGCTTTTACTGTGTGGTTTGCTGCCAATTATATTGTTAATATTGAGAAAGAAATTGCGCCACCCAGCAGGTCGCTTGAAAGATCGTTCTTTTTGGGAGCGCTTTGGTCAAATTAGGCACTTAACTAAAACTGGTGGCATTCATATTCACTGTGTTTCGGTAGGCGAAATAAATGCGGCAAACGGATTAATTCATTCATTGCTAGCACAATACCCTCATTTACCCATTACCCTCACTACGTCCTCTACCACGGGTGCGGTGCACGCATTTAATTTGTTTAAAGATAAGGTACAACATAGTTATTTACCTATGGACGTTCCTTATCTTATTAACCGCTTCTACAATAAGTTACAGCCCTTATTAGTACTGGTTACCGAGGTGGAAGTTTGGCCTAACATGCTCAATGCTTGCGCAAAACGACAGTTGCCGGTAGTACTTATTAATGCGCGAATGACTACAAAGTCTTTAACAAGCTATAGGCGGGTATCTTGGTTATTTCGACCGACTTTCAGACAGTTCAGTGTTATTTGTGCGCAAAGTTCAGAGTCGTTTGAAAACTTTATGGCCTACGGTGTTTATAAATACAAACTGAGGTTATCGCGAAATATGAAGTTTGATTTATTACCTAATCAGAGTGATGAAGATTTAGGTAAACAAATAATAGCCGATTATTTGCTTAGCGATAAACCCATATTACTGGGCGCTTCTACTCACGATCCTGAAGAAAAAATACTTCTCGACAGCTACACAAGACTTAAGCGAACCCATGCAAAACTGGTATTAATTATAGTGCCGCGTCATCCCCATCGGTTTGATGATGTGAGTCAAATTATGAATGCCTCTGGGTTTAAGGTGGCTAGAGTGTCACAGCGCAGTGACTTTTTGCAGGCACATAAAAAGCCACCTTCAAAAATACAAGATGAGCCTATTGATTGCATATTAGTGGACACTATGGGCTGGCTAAAGGCATGCTACAGTATCTGTACCGTGGCATTCGTTGGTGGCAGCTTTGCAAATAAGGGAGGTCATAATGCACTTGAAGCCGCATTGTATTCTAAGCCTATTGCAATGGGGCCCAGTACGTTTAATAACCCCAGCATTTGCAAACATTTAGCATCGCAAAATGCATTAATGATTACGCAGTCTGAGAACGAGTTAGTGGATGTGTTAGAGCACTGGCTGACACGGCCCGATGATGCGCTAAAAGACGGTGAAAGCGGATTAAGAGTGCTGTTGAAAAATGCCGGTTCGGTTGAATACACCATGAGTGTGTTGCGTGCGTACCTTAATACCTAATTAAACACAATAGTTTTACTTTGGCAAATAATCACTCTGTCTTCAATATGATAGCGCAGGCCATTAGCAAGGGCGTTTATTTCACAGCGTTTTCCTTTGCGTACCATGTCTTTACTGCTGTCGCTATGAGAAATCCTCATTACTTCTTGCTCTATAATAGGGCCTTCATCTAATACGCTAGTTACATAATGACAGGTAGCGCCAATTAGCTTTACGCCCCTATCGTAGGCCTGCTGATAAGGTTTAGCTCCCACAAAAGATGGTAAAAAACTATGGTGAATATTGATTATCTTACCTGCGAGACGTTGGCAAAGCTCATCAGGTATAATTTGCATGAACCTAGCAAGTACTGTTAAGTCAACTTCATATCTTTGGAGGAGCTCTTCAATTTCAGCAAAAGCATTAACCTTGTCACTGAAATCAATTAAATGAAAGGGTATTTCGTACCAATCAGCATACTTTTTCATACTTTGGTGATTGGCGATAATACACGGGATATCGCAGTTTAGCTCACCGGTGTGCCATCTGTGTAATACGTCGTTTAAGCAATGCTCTTCTTTACTGACGAGCAAGGCTACTTTAGCCTTTTTATCAGAGCTATTAAGCGTCCACCGCATGTCGTATTTTTGCGCAAGGTCTGCGAAGGCTTGCTTAAATGCCGCGTGGTCTAACTTAAGAGAGTTGGCATCAATTTGATGACGCATAAAAAAGCGCGCTAGTTTAATGTCGGTATGATGGCTCGCCTCAAGAATACTCGCATTAACCGAGGCTAAAAACTGTGAAACTGCGGCAACAAGACCCACCTGATCTGGGCAATCTATAACTAGCGTGTAGGTACTACGCAAAATTCTTCTCCAAAATAGAAGTAACTAGCTACTGTATGTTTAGTACAGCATCAAGAGTTGAAGGCGAGGGAAAACCGTCTGCAACTAAGCCGTTTTGGGCCTGAAATTGCCTAATACCTTCGCGAGTTCCCGGACCCATAATACCATCGGCGCCACCCACATTGAAACCTAACTGATTAAGCTTAGTTTGCAACTTGGTAATATCAGATATTTTAAAGTTGGGTAAATCTGGCAGTGTTGCATGTAAACCAGCGCCGCCTGCAATTTGATTAGCAAGCTGGCCTACGGCAATGGCGTAAAATTCACTATTATTCCAGCGCATAATAATTCGGAAATTAGCATAAGTTAAAAATGCAGGGCCTGCGTAACCAGCAGGCACCCTTAACTGAGAGTCTATATCACTGTTAGGCAATTCGGAACCATCGCCTTTTACAATACCAAGTGCTTTCCATTGAGAAATTGCTTTGACTTCCTTATTCGCTAGTTGATAGTCGAATCCTTGCGGGAGTTTAACTTCTCGGCCCCAACGAAGTCCAGGTTTCCAACCTAATTGCCATAAAAAGTGGGCACCCGATGCTAGCGCATCTTTTTCACTGTCCCATAAATTTATTTTGCCGTCGCCGTCACCATCAATGGCATAATTTGTATACGTTGTGGGCATAAACTGAGTATGACCCATAGCGCCCGCCCAAGAGCCTTGCATGCCCTCCCGAGTAAGGCCCTGTGAATCCATTAATTGTAGGGCTAAAAACAATTCCTGAGTAAAGAATTTACTGCGCCGCTCATTGCAAGCTAAAGTGGCCAAAGAGTCGAGCGTTGACATTCTTCCCTTGTAGCTGCCGTAGTTGGTTTCTAAGCCCCAAAAAGCAATCAAATAATGACCGGGAATACCGTACTTAGTGGTTAGTGTTTTTAAAAACTCACGATGCTGTGCGTATTTTGCACGGCCAGTGTCGATACGCCATTTGTTAACGCGCTTTGAAAAATAGTTAGTGAAGGTTGATACGAACTCTGGTTGGCTACGATCTAGCTCAATAACTCTTGGGATAAAGGTAAACCGGTCAAACTCAGCGTCAACACGAGATTGACTAACCCCGGCATTGAGGGCTTCGGTCTTTTTTGTATTTATGCATTGTGCAAAATTAGCTTGGTTTTTGGCCACTAATTTTGCCACATCATCGTTTTCAATAGCACTTATAGTGAAAGACAAACTGCCAAAACCCAGAATTGAGCCAAAAGCGCCTAGTTTTTTTAGCGCAGCGAACACACTCTTTATTTTCAATGTTGGACTGTCACACAAAAGTGTAAAAACATTATTGCGAATGCGTGAACGGGCATGTGAATTATTATGTGATGTTTTCAAGAAGCTCATCCTTGCATAAGATATTGGTAAGAAACCTTTTGGGTACTTTACCGAGAATTAGTTCCTTAAACAATCAAATAACCGTGAATGATTGTATATCACAGCAATAAAACGTTTTCCCTAGCAGGCAAAATATTATTTATGTGTATTAGCGGCCAAAGTGTATGTTTGTGCTTATACAAGGTAGACTATGACCGATTTTAAGTCGTTTGTTTTGCCCTCGTTACTGCTTGGGCATAGTACCGATATCTACGGGAACTTTTACCCAGTATGAGGTCTTAATACATGGCATACATTGATCATGAAAGTGCGCACAAAAGGAAAAAAGTTGAGTATAAAATCGCTTATATTTGCCCCATTTAGATGGATGAAACGTCATTTCTTAAAACTTATTCTACTATTTATAGTGCTTATTTGCGCTTACTTTGTTTATATAGATGCGCAAATTCAACCTCGATTTGAAGGTAATAAATGGCAGGTTCCGGCTCAAATATATGCGCGTCCTCTTACACTAGATGTGAAGCAAGAAATTACCATTAAAGAAGTGGTAGATGAACTTCGCTTACTTGGTTACCGCAAAAAATCATCCAGCAAAGAGGTAGGGGAATATTCACAAAGCGCTAATAGCTTGGTTATTTACCGTCGGGAATTTAATTATCCGAATACTTTATACCCTTCCCAGCGAATGCAAATTACATGGAATGGTACTCGAATTGCGCTTATTGAAGTGCTCGACAATGGCAATAAGCTATCACGCACAAGTTTGGAACCGTGGCTGGTGTCTCGTTTGGTGGGCGGATTAGACGAGGACAGAATGTTAATGTCCAATGACGAGATTCCCTATTTGTTAAAAACGGGTTTGGTGGTGGTTGAAGATAAGAATTTTTATGATCATTATGGCATAGCACCTCTTTCAATTATGCGAGCTCTTATAGCCAATATTACGGCGGGCAAAACCGTGCAAGGCGGCAGTACCCTAACCCAGCAATTAGTTAAAAATTTATTCTTAACGCGTGAACAGTCATATACGCGGAAGCTAAAAGAAGCGGCTATGGCATTAGTGATAGATGCGCGCTACAGCAAAGATGAAATTCTTAACGCTTACATAAACGAAGTTTTCTTAGGACAAAACGGCGCAGTAGCGGTGCATGGCTTTGGGCTAGGCAGTCACTATTTCTTCAATAAACCATTAAATGAGCTGTCTATTGAAGAAATAGCTACACTTGTTGGCTTGGTTAAAGGGCCGTCGTTCTATGATCCTAAGCGTCATGTTGAACGCATGACACAGCGCAGAGATTTAGTTTTGCGCATGTTACTTGAAGCCAGTGAAATTACCCCTACAGAATATGAAACTGCCGTGGGCAATCCTTTAGTAACTAATAACAGTCCAAGTTTAGCGTCGGGTAAACATCCTGCATTTATGGACAAAGTGCGCGAAGAACTAACAAAAGTTGTGCAAACAAAAGAATCGAGATTGTCAGGAATACAAGTTTTTACAACATTGGACATTAACGCGCAAAGACGAGCTGAGAAGGCAGTGACGGAAGTTGTTGCGGCAAAATCTAAAATATATAAGCAGCCTGATTTGGAAGCTGCACTGGTAATGTCCGATATAAAAACAGGCGGTATAAGGGCTTTAGTCGGGGGCAAAAATACCGAATTTGCAGGATTTAATCGCGCTTTGCGCGCTCAGCGCGCTATTGGATCGCTTATTAAACCGGTGATTTATTTAAGCGCGCTTGAAAATCCAAGTGAATTTACTTTGGCGACACTGCTAGAAGACAAGCCCATAAGCTTTGACGACGCTGAGGGAAAAAAATGGGAGCCACAAAACGCGGATAAAAAATTTCGAGGGCAAGTGCTTTTAGTCGACGCCCTGACCAAGTCATATAATGTCCCTAGCGTAAATTTAGCAGCCACAATAGGCTTTGACGAAGTCGTTAGAAGCTTAAACCGCTTAGGTGCAGACACAAAAACAAGGCCGCTTCCGTCAGTCGCTTTAGGAGCGGTAGAGCTTTCTCCATTGCAGGTTAATCAGGTGTATCAAACTATTTCTAACAACGGTATTTTGAAACCGCTGTATGCCTTATATGCGGTTACCACACATGACAACGCGCTAATGTGGAAACGTACTCAACGCCAGCAAGTACGAGCCGACGAAGATGCTACCTATTTATTGAATTATGCGCTTCATAAAGTCACCATTGTAGGCACCGCCAAGCTTATAAAGGCTGAATTCCCTAACATCAATATGGCAGGAAAAACCGGCACCACTAATGATTATAGAGATAGCTGGTTTGCTGGCTTTGACCGTAATCTGGTTACTACCGTGTGGCTTGGAAATGATAACAACACACCCATTAACATGTCAGGTGCTACGGGCGCTTTGCCGGTGTTTATTGCTTTACAGAAACAGCAGTCACCGAAAACCTTAGTGAGACGTTTCCCGGCAAGCTTGACAATTGCTCATTTTAACCAAAAAACAGGCGAACAAACCCTACCTGGTTGTCCCAATGTTGTTAGTGTTCCTGCTGTAAAATATTTTTTAGGGGAGCCTAAGGGTTGTCCAAGTCAACCTAAACCAATAACCCAGCCCACTGAAAAGAAAAAATCTTGGTGGGATAGGTTATTCGGCTCATAAACATATGCACTGTTAATGAACATTTCAAGTAATCTGCACCAAAATTGTGCTTATTTCCTCCCTTAATTAGCCGTAATTATAACTAAGTTGTTGAAATAACTAATTATTAACTTTTGGCACTGCTCTTGTATTAATAATCGTAAATTCAACACATTGTCGTTTAATTACGCGGGAGCAACATATGAAATTAGTCACTGCAATCATCAAGCCCTTCAAGCTGGATGATGTTCGTGAAGCCATCTCAGAGATTGGTATAGATGGTTTAACGGTTACAGAAGTAAAAGGTTTTGGACGCCAAAAAGGGCATACAGAGCTATATCGCGGCGCAGAATATCAAGTGGATTTTTTACCCAAAGTGAAACTTGAGATAGCTGTTCAAGACGAGCAGGTAGAACGATTGGTTGAAGCAATCGTTGGCGCAGCCAAAACCGGTAAAATTGGTGATGGTAAAGTATTTGTATACGACTTACAGCAAGCGGTGCGTATACGTACTGGCGAAGTCGACACAGAAGCCCTATAAGCACATTTTCGGAGAACAGCACAATGGAAATTACATTTGAATTAGGGTACGCACTAGATACCTTTTACTTTTTAATATGCGGCGCACTTGTTATGTGGATGGCTGCTGGTTTTACAATGTTAGAAGCGGGTCTTGTGCGCGCTAAAAACACCACCGAAATCTTAACCAAAAACGTCGCGCTATACGCTGTTGCAAGCATCATGTACATGATTTGCGGATATAGCATTATGTACGGCGGAGACGACTTTAGTTGGTTTTTGAAAGATATTACTGCCGATGGCGCGACCGGCGCTGAAGAACCTGCCACTTACGCTCCTTCTGCTGATTTCTTTTTCCAAGTAGTGTTTGTTGCAACCGCTATGTCAATTGTATCAGGCGCGGTTGCTGAACGAATGAAGCTGTGGGCATTTTTAGCGTTTGCAGTTGCGCTAACGGGTTTCATTTACCCGATGGAAGGGTCTTGGACATGGGGCGGTGCAGCTGTATTTGGTTTATATACGCTAGGCGACTTAGGTTTCAGCGATTTCGCTGGCTCAGGCATAGTTCATATGGCAGGTGCATCAGCAGCATTAGCCGGCGTTTTAGTGCTAGGTGCTCGTGCAGGCAAATACACCAAAGATGGCAAAGTAAACGCGCTTCCAGGTGCCAACCTCCCGCTGGCTGCCTTGGGTACCTTTATTTTATGGATGGGTTGGTTTGGTTTTAACGGTGGGTCTGTTCTTGCAACCTCTACTGTTGCAAACGCCAATGCGGTAGCCGTAGTATTTATGAATACTAACATGGCAGCGGCTGGTGGCCTTGTGGCTGCTCTTGTACTAGCTCGCGTAATGTTTGGCAAAGCTGACTTAACAATGGCACTTAACGGCGCGTTAGCAGGCTTAGTAGCTATTACTGCTGAACCTTCAACACCTACCCCGCTGCAGGCAACTTTATTTGGTGCCATGGGCGGCATAGTAGTCGTGTTAAGTATAATTGGTCTGGACAAGCTTAAGATAGATGATCCCGTAGGCGCTATTTCTGTTCACGGTGTTGTTGGTTTCTTAGGTCTAATGTTAGTACCCATTACCAACGAAGGTTCTAAGTTTACTGGTCAGCTATTAGGCGCGGTTACAATTTTTGTATGGGTATTCGTTACTAGCTTATTGGTATGGTTAGCACTTAAAGCAATTATGGGCATCAGAGTTACCGAAGAAGAAGAATTCGAAGGTGTCGATATGAGTGAGTGTGGCTTGGAAGCTTATCCAGAGTTTAAATAAACTGCACAGAAAAATTAGTGATAAGGTAATGTGTAGGGAGATGCGGTTAAACAATAATTAAAACAATAATAATATAGAATAAACTACCGTATAGAATTGAAAAGCCAGCATTTGCTGGCTTTTTTTTATTCATAATTACTAGCCATCACTACCAATTTCCAGTATTTGCCATTGAGGCCCAAGGTTCACAAGGTACTAAAGAATCACCTTTTTGCAGTAGTTCAATTGATATATTGTCGGGCGATTTCACAAAAGCCATGTGGCCGTCGCGGGGCGGTCTATTTATGACTACGCCATTATTTTGCAGACTTTCGCATAAGCCGTATATATCGTCTACTCGAAACGCTAAATGTCCAAATGCACGACCGCTGGTATATTCTTCTTGCGGATCCCAGTTGTAGGTTAGCTCTATTAAGGGGGCACTGCGCTCTTTGGCAAGCGCTTCGTCTTCGGGCGCGGCTAAAAACACAAGTGAGAACCGACCTTTCTCGCTGTCATACTGACTGGTTTTTACTAGACCTAATAAATCACAGTAAAAGTGTAATGAAGCTTCTAAATTAGTCACTCTGAGCATGCTGTGCAAATATTGCATTGTTTAATCCTTTTTATTGATAGTAATTGCTGAAAAGTATTATTATGGTTTTTTTTACTAGTTAGCCCAAACAGATAGCTCATTTTGGCATGGATCAAGAAAATGAAATCGTCTACCGCCCGGAAACGTAAAGATATTTGTCTTGATTATGCCGCCACACTCCACCACCTTGTTTAAACAATTTTCTAAATTATCGGTATATAACACTATTAAAGCAGAGCCTTTATTTGCGTCGGCATGCAACGGTGAGTAATAAAAACCACCTGCAATACCGGCATTTTCAAACGCTATATAGTCTGGCCCATAGTCAACAAATTGCCAGTCAAATGCTTCGCTGTAGAAGGCTTTGATTGCGGTAAGATCGTTTGCTGCGAATTCAATATAACTGATAGGGGTAGATGCTGACATGTTAGCCTCTTACTTTTTGAACGACTGAATTACGCCTCACTAACAAATTAAAGCGTGATAGATATGCGTTAAAGGTAGCAAGTTATAGTCAGGTTCGCTAGTGCGACCATTTCATTTTTATTACTAAGTGTCAGAGCCCCAGGCTGAGTTAGAGGAGGGTTGTGAACAACAAGGTCATCTAAGGTTTCGTTGGCAACGCGGCAAGGGTTGCATATCATCAGTATGGGATAAAATGAAAGAAGCGTTTTGACAAGGTTAACGCGATTAAGATTAAGCTGACCTTACTGTTGGATACGCCTCTTTATAAAAATAATAAGAAAAAAATACACGCAAAATAGGAACAATACAAACAAGTTAACTTTAGGTCCTACTTGAATTAA
>JBLHMY010000070.1:0-11303 GCA_047621065.1 Glaciecola sp.
TAGACCAAGGACAGTTTGAACTAGCACTTCAGCGCGCTACACTGGAACAACTTAAATCAGTTGAGGCTTTAGTCAGGGCGCAGCAGGAGCAAAAAGCTGAAATCACAAAAAAGCAAGTTGATATTTTACGTACAAAAGAAGAAATTGGCTATTTAATCGATATTCTTAGTAAATTAAATGTAATTGCCAAGGTAACGGGTCCAGTAACATACGCTATCCATCCTTGGTTTGGCACAAAGGTTACCGCAGGAATGAACGTAAGGCCTAGTTGGCGAGTCTTAGATGTTCAATCTACGAGCAATTTTCAAATTGAAACATGGATACACGAAATTGATGCCGTAGGCCTATCAAAAAATTCACAGGTAAAAGTAATCTTAGATGCATATCCTGATCTTCAATATACGGGTACAATTGTCACGCTATCCAAGCAAAGCGAGAAAAAAGCACAGTGGAGTAAGAGCTCTTACTTTCCCGCAATCATTAGGTTTGACGAATCACCCAAAGTTAATTTGTTACCTGGAATGAGTGTAAGATTACTCGTCAATAAAGGAGGCGTTCCAAATGCGTAAGTTACTAATACCCTTATCACTTGTGGCAGTGCTATTTGGCTGTTCTCAAGCAGAACAAGATGTTAATACGAATAATGATCAAACAGACCGAAATATTTCTGCACCTGCAGAACTAGTATCCTTACAAAAAATCAATTTAACCCCGCCCAGTATTAGGCAAATGTGGGAATTTAAAATAGAGTATTTAGCAAAAGAAAGTACATTAGTAAAACAGGGCGATGTATTAATTAAATTTGATGGCCAAAGACTCAAAACAGATTTAGTTACACGTCAAAGCGATTTAGATGCAAGGGTTAAAGAAGCTGAACAGAAGAAGTTAGAAAATGAGGCCGCATTAGAGCAATTAGTGTTAGATTTAGCAGAGGCAAAAAAGGACAGTGATATTGCTAAACGGAAGGTCGAAATTACTGACGTATCTCGGTCTCAGATTGTACGACAAAAGCAGCAGGCCGAGTTTGGTATTACTACCGAGCTTCATGGGCAGGCAATGCAACGTATGAGTCAGCACAAAGTGGCAATGGCAGTGAATGAACAGGTGCAGGCTGCAAAAATATCAAAAGCGCAATCTAGGGTAGATGAAATAAAAGATAACATTAAGAAACTTCAAGTTACTGCCCCAAAGTCAGGTATGGTTGTTTTAGTGCCAGACGGGGACGATAAAAAGCCGGCTATTGGTGACACCGTTTTTATGGGCAGTCGATTAATCTCATTGCCCTCATTAGACAACATAGCGGTTAAAGTAGAGTTTGATGAGTCTTTCACGCCCGAAATTAAGTTAGGCGATAAAGTAAGAGTAACGCTAGACGCTTTTCCAGAGAAACCTTTTAGCGGTAAAATTAGTGAGCTTGGTAAAGCGTACCGCAGTAAATCACAGAATAATTTGAAAGTTGTGTTTGACGCATGGGTAACATTAGAGGAACTTGATTTAACTATTATGCGCCCGGGCATGAAAGCAACCGTAGATATGGTTAAGGACACTTCATGAGGTTAATCAGCCTGAGTATTATTGGCGCCGTATTATTGATAACCGGATGTACAGCGGAAAAGCAAAGTTCTGTACCGCTTTATGAGGTCAAAGAAATAGACTTTGCTATTGAAATAAGTGGTTTTGGAGAAATTGAAGCTGCACAGTCGCAGAAAATTTTTACACCGGGTCGCCGTCCAATGACTATCGCATGGTTGAAGTCAGAAAATTCATTTGTAGAAAAGGGAGAGATCATAGCCCGATTTGATGCCCAACAAATTTTAAAAGACAGTCGAGAAGAAGAGCTCGAATTACTTAGCTTAGAGCAAGACATAAATAAGAGTAATGCACAGCAAAACCAAGCAAGAAAAGATATAGACTCTGACCAAGTATTTGTAAAACAAGAATTCGAATTTGTTGATAGATTCGCCATCGATGACCTGCGCATTTATTCGCAATTAGAAATTATAGATACTTTTGCTAACCGTGATTTCTTAGAAGCTAAAGACGATTTTCTAACATGGAAAGAAACAAGCATTGTTGAACAACACACAAGCGAAATGGGTGTCCTGGACATTCGCAAACGTGGCATGCAAACAAAGTTTGATCAGCACCAACAAGCACTATCTAGCCTAGAAGTTTTATCCCCCTATAATGGTCTATTAGTATATGAAAAAGACCGACGTGGTGAAAAACCGGCTATTGGTCAAACAGTATTCCCAGGTCGCCCAATTGCCCAAATTCCTAACTTAGACAGTATGCAGGCAACGTTGTTCGTGCAGGCTAATGATGCAATTGACTTAGCGGTTGAGCAAAGGGTTAATATTCGACTAGATGCATTTCCTGAAACTGTTTTTGCCGGCCAAATAGCAAGTGTGTCTGGTTTTCCTCGCAGCATTGAGCGTGGTAATCCTGTTACCTATTTTGAATTAACAGTAACGTTAATAGAACAAGACAAAACAATGATGCAGCCAGGCCGCAAACTCACAGCCCAAATTGACGTAAAATCCGCTACCAAACGTTTAGTTGTTCCACTACAGTCACTACACTTTGAAAATGGCAGTACTTATGTTTATGTCCAAGCAGGAAGCAAGTTTGAAAAGCGAAATGTAAGCAGTGGTCGTAAAAATTTATACTTGGTTGAAATTACAGATGGCCTAAGCAGTGGCGACATGATTGCATTAAGTGCACCCGACAAGCAAATCGTTCAGGAAAGCTAATGATTAGTAAATATTACACACTTGTTAAAGATGCTATTGGCGAGTTACTAGGACAAAAGTTAAGAACATTTCTTACTCTTTTAGGCATGATTTTCGGTGTGGGTGCAGTAATAGCTATGCTCAATATAGGAGAGGGAGCTGAAAGAGAAGCGCTTAAACTCATCGATTCTATGGGTGTTAATAACATTATTATAAATGCTAAAGAATATGAAAAAGACGAACTAGTAGAAATAAGAGAAGAAAGCTTAGGCCTTAATCTAGGTGATGTTGAAGCAGCTTTAGCAACGCTTCCCTTTATTGAGGGCTATAGTGCATCAAAGAACATAGATGTTTACGATATGTATAGTGATTACAACAAAAGCCAAGCCCAAGCCCAAGGTGTTACGGTTAGTTATTTTAGTAATGCAAACATGAAAACCCAAGCGGGTCGTTTTCTTAGCGAGGCAGACAACGACACCCTTTCACAAGTTGCCGTGTTAGGGGTTGATGCCGCAAATGAATTATTTTCCAACACCGGCTATAGTGCACAAGAGATGGTGGGTAAGTTTGTAAAAGTTAATCATGTTTGGTTAAAAGTAGTCGGTGTTATTGCACCACCTCCAGGTAACAAAAGCGAGTTTCAAGGTGTTAAAATAGGGGGCGACCGTTATAGGGTATTTGTTCCCTTAAGTGTGAGTGTTAACAAATTTGCAAGCGACACTTTAGCCAGTGAGTTAGACAGCATTAAATTAAATGTTGTAAAAGGTACTGACCCTTTAATTGCTGCCAAAGCCATTGATAGCCTAATAAAAATGCGTCATGGCGGTCTAGACGACTATCAACTTATTATTCCAGCGGCACTGCTGGAGCAACAAAAACAGACGCAGCAAATTTTTAATATTGTAATGGCCTGTGTAGCGGGAATTTCTTTGTTGGTTGGCGGCATTGGTATTATGAACATCATGTTGGCTAATGTAATGGAGCGTACCAAGGAAATTGGCTTGCTGCGTGCTGTTGGAGCAACTCAAGATGATATACGTCAGCAATTTATTGCTGAGAGTTTCACTATTTCGGTAATGGGTGGTTTGTTGGGTATTGTGTTTGGTTTAGCTTTGTCTGAAATTATTGGTTTCTATTCAGGTTGGGCAGTAAGTTGGTCGTTAACCGCTATTTCGTTGTCACTTAGTATTTGTATGTTTGTAGGCGTCGGATTTGGTGTGTTCCCAGCTATTAAAGCCAGCAAGCTTAATCCCATTGACGCTTTGCACAGTGACTAATAAAACCAATAAGCCTATTATTATATAGGCTAAATATTACTCTAAGCTCACATACGTATTACTGATAGATAATAATCAAAAATAGTGGCTGGTACACAGCCACTAAATTGTCTGTAATAAGGTCATCCAAGAGTAACAAATGTCTATTAATAGACTATGAGTGACATCAGTATGCCAGTCGTAAAAACAAGCCAAAAAGAAAACCAGGTAGTTGAGTTACAAGACCTTATGCATTCTCATAACGCAGAGCAAATCAAGTTTATTGATGCTCCTTTACCTGGACCCGGCAAATGGGTGCAGGTTGCGCCAGGCATTTTATGGCTACGTATGCCTTTGCCATTCGAGCTTGATCATATTAATTTATACCTTATTGAAGACCTTCACTCGGGTGGATACGTGCTTATCGACACAGGCATTGGCACAAGCAAAACAAAGGAGTTGTGGGAAAGCTTGCTGTTGGAACTTGGAAAGCCTATTACCAAAGTCATCGTTACACATATGCACCCTGACCATATTGGCATGGCTGGCTACTTAGTTGAAAAGTTTCGCGTACCTTTTTATATGTCTCACTCTGAGTATTTTGTAGCGCGGGCTTTAACAGCAGGTGCCCAAGGAGCAAGCGACTGGCAGGACGATGAATACTTAGTGCAATGCGGAATGTCGGCCGAATATGTCGCTAGCGCTAAAGAAAATCGAAAAACAAGTAAAGGAATTTCTGCAGTTATACATCCAATCCCAGTGCAGTTCGAATGCTTAGCTCAAGGCGATACAATTGATATAGGCCAGCACAGCTGGAAAGTTGTTATTGGCAGGGGGCATTCTCCCGAGCATGTTTGTTTGTTTAGCGAGTCGCTAAATGTCCTTATTTCTGGTGACCACGTATTACCTAAAATTTCTCCAAACATTGGTGTGTATAGTACCCAGCCCAATGCAAATACACTAAAGCAATATTTGACGACCTTACCGCAATTTCTACAACTACCTGCAAATGCCTTGGTTTTACCATCTCACAAGCAGCCCTTCCATGGGCTTCACTGTCGGGTAAATCAGTTAATTAGTCATCACCATCAGCATTTAGATAGTTTACGTGAATTTTGTAAAACACCCAGAACCATAGAAGCTTGTTTGCCTGTGTTGTTTAAACGTAAACTTAATCAACACAATATGTTTTTTGCGATTGCAGAGGCTTTTTCTCATTTAAATTACCTTTACTTTGCTGGAGAGTGTTCTCGCAATGTTAACGAACAAGGTCAGTATCTTTTTACCTTGGAAAACAACTAAAAACCGAACGCTTACATTAACTGTTCAAACATGTGTAAAAAGCACTTAAATAAATTTTACATCCAAGATGGTTTGTCACGCGCAACAATAAGCAAGGCTTGATTAGCTTGCTCGCGTGCTAACGATTGAGGAATTAAAGGCACTTTATGGGCTCCTGAAGCTAAAACATAGCTTATATCAGCTAGTTTTCGTGGGCGCATAAACACACTTTGTTTGTATGTGACCTGTTGGGTTTTACCGATAGGAAACACATAGTAATTAACCCCTAGTAATCCCTTACGAATATAAACAAAGCCATCTTCAAAATAATAACCCCATCGCCACCATCGCAAATACACAAGGCTAATTAATATAATATTAAGCGCTAATAAAAAAGACCAAACAGGTACATCTAACTCACTTGTTTTTAGCACAAGCGTATTGATCATAAATAGTATGGGCAAGATTGGAAATGCTAACACGCGAAAAATAAAGCGCTTTGAAATACGCTGAAATACGATGCTGCTGAAGGCTTTTACGTCAAATGCATCCTGAATTAGCATTGCCGACTGGGTCGGCGTTACAGACGGCACAATAAGCTTGCTGGCGTTGTTGATGCTGCCTGCTTGGCGGCCGCCTGCAGGTAGACTCGTGTTTTGTTCAAATCTCAGATTAATGCGCCCAATAATAAGATCGAGCCAGTCTTGTTGCTGTACTGCTATTTGTATTCTACTGAGTCGCATACTAATTTCATGCTTAGTCAACAGTCCGCTTCTGCGTATGTAGCGATCGCCAAGTCGACTCAATTTGTAGTTATAAAATACGAATATAGAGCCGACAACAGAAAAAGTAACAATGACCAACATAATTAGCATTACTAATGACAATACATGCAAAACAAATAACCCAATGCTTTGGCTTTGGTAGTCCAAGTAAGCAATTATATCTATGCCTACGCCTTCTAATACCGCCCCTATGTTTTCCCCAATAGTATTATAAAACGGTGCCAAAAAGCCTAAGAATATCCACACCCTATTATTGGAAATACCGTGAATAACTAAGTCCATTAATGAACGCTCGTTTAAAAGCGTTTCTTGATCAGCTTGGGTTTTTGTGGAGGCTGGGCTGTCGTCCTGGCTGGATAGGGGTTCATATCGTTTTATTTGTAGGATCATTTGTTTAAAGCTTTCAGCAAGCGCCAGCGGCAGTGCTACTATCTTAGCTTCTTGTCGGGCTGAACCTGCCGTGTCTAACTCAATAAACGAATACTTATTAAAACGGTAATAAATGGGTTGAACAATTTTTACGTTTTGAATTTTGCCAAACGGTAAGTCCAAATGTGACTTTTTAAAGACGCCTTGCTTAATTTCAACACGATCGTTAGTGAATTTATAATAATAAAACCAATATTTTGCGACGCTATTAAGCAAAATCAATGAAAAAAACATGAGCAAGCCAAAAACGAAGTAAACAGGATGCTCTTTTATAGTCGAATAACTGGCGGCAAAAGCAGGCAAGGAGAAGATAAGAACACTGCTCACCAATTCATATATTGTTTTAGAAAAAAAGTACAAAATAGCCAAAGGCGATACACGAGACCACTCGCTGGTTTGCATGTTTGCTAAACTTGGATCTATTATATTTTCCACACTTTCCAAAGTGGCGGCGCTGTTGACAACAATTGGCGTATCGATAGGTTCATGTTGTCTAGTTTCAGACATCGGCAGCTAAATCCTTATGTGCAAGAATAAACTGACGTAGCGCTATAGCGTCTGCATATTCGAGCCCTGGGATATGAAAGGTATGGGACATGCCGCCGGCACTAAATACTTGTAAAGTAGCTAGCCCAGCTTTTCGCTCAATTGGGCCGCGTTTTATCTCAATATGTTGAATACGTAAAATAGGCTGGCTGACCAAACTTCGAAATATCAGGCCTGATTGATAATTAAGATCATGTTCACGTAGTGAATATTGCATAAGCGGATCGGCCAGGAAATGATAAATAAGGTCTTTGAGTGTAATAAAGCCTATGAAAACATATCCCCAAATAACGAAGGGCTGAATCTCCTCGGGTAGTTCAAACAACAAGCCGCTTGTGACTACTGTTAATATTAGCGCCAGCAATATACCAAAGCACGCACCCCATATAAGGTTTATTTGTCGATACTTAGGTGACAACGACACCAATGTCATATTTTCTGTGCTAATAGTCGCAGTAGATATTGCGTTGTTGGTAAATTCAGGGCTAGCATTATGGTTAGAAATAATTTCAGACAAAGCAAAAATCCTGTAAATATGTTTGGGGTTAGCCTAAGTAAACCTAGTCTACAAGCATTGTAAAGACGCAAAGTTAGTATACACCTCATCTGAGTGTTACTCTAATTAATACACGCTTTACCATTGGTACTGGTGGAACCAAGACTAAAATTAGTGTTATTAGATACTTTACGCCTCGTCTTAATTTATGTTTATACACTTGTCGTAATTTCTGTAACAATATAGATAAGTAAATTAACAATAAGCGCTCACTAGTGGACTCTTTAAGGTCTTTACACACATTTTCGTTGCTTGCGTATTGTAGTCGAGTTGAGACCATTGAGTCGGTCGATGCTTTAATTGCAAGCATCAGCAATTTAAAAAGGGCTGGCGTTGAACCTGAATATTTAATAATGGGAGAGGGTAGCAACACCGTATTTGTTGAAGATTATCCGTACCCAGTGTTGTTAAATCGGCTAAAAGGTATTGTTATAGACGAGACTAAAAATGATTATTTAGTGACTGTTGGTGCGGGAGAAAACTGGCATGATTTAGTGTCACTTTGTGTACAAAAAGGTATTGGTGGTTTTGAAAACTTAGCGTTAATTCCGGGTACTGTTGGTGCGTCCCCGATTCAAAATATTGGTGCTTATGGTGTTGAAATAGATAGGTTTATTGAGAAGGTTGAGTTTCTAGACAGCAATTCTTTAGTGCTTAGTATATTGTCAAAAGCACAATGTAATTTTGCTTATCGCGATAGTGTGTTTAAGCAACAAGCTAAAAATCATCGTATTATTACGCGTGTATTCTACCGTCTGCCCAAGCAGTATCATATTGAAACTAGCTATGGTCCTCTTGCACACCTAATATCGCCAAGCGTTGAAGAGGTGTTTAACGAAGTAATAGCTATTAGAAAAAGCAAGCTACCAGACCCCACCATATTCGGCAATGCAGGTAGTTTTTTTAAAAACCCAGTAATAGAAGAAGCACATTTTAAAACGCTCTTAGACATGCACAGCGATATACCGAGTTATCGTGTGAACGAACAGCAAGTTAAGATTCCAGCCGCATGGCTAATCGATAAGTTAGGCTTTAAGGGTCGGCGTATTGGTGACATTGTGTGCCATGAAATTCAGCCCCTTGTGTTGGTCAATATAGGAGACGGATTGGGTAAGGACTTACTAACTTTGGCACGTGAGATACGCGACAGCGTGCAAAACAAGTTCGCGATTCGATTAGAAAATGAGGTGCGGCTTATGGGTAAAAAAGGATTTGTTTTACTATGAAAAATATACCGGCCAAAAACACACAAGCCCTTCGTACTCAACTGTTAAAAAAGCTTGAACATGGGAGTTTTCATTCTGGCGAAGCGCTTGCAAACGAGTTTCAATTGAGTCGCAGCGCGATTTCAAATCATATTAAAGCCTTGAATAAATTAGGCGTTGATATATATAGCGTGAAAGGGCGAGGATACAAATTAGCTACGAGCATTGAACTACTGTCACAGAGCAAAATTTTGTCAGCATTACCAACTTCAAGTAAAGCTAATGCCTGTCTTATTAAAGTAGAAAACCTAGTTACCTCGACCAACGATGTTGTAAAAGCACATTCGCAAGATGCGCAGGTCGTAGGGTCGGGTTATTGTTGTTTAGCCGAGGCGCAAAGCGCTGGCAGAGGCAGGAGGGGGCGCACCTGGGTTTCGCCTTACGCAAGTAGCTTATATCTTAGTATGTTATGGCGTTTCTCAAGTGGATATCAGGCAATGGCTGGATTGAGCCTAATGGTAGGTGTAATTGTAAATGAGACGCTGAAAGGATTAGGTATACAAGATTGTCAGTTAAAATGGCCCAATGATATCTATTATGAACATCAAAAATTAGCCGGTGTTTTAATTGAAGTTGAAGGGCAAATAGGCGCAAGCACATCTGCCATTATTGGAATAGGTGTCAATATGCATTTACCCAAAAATGTGCAAGGAATAGAGCAAGCATTTACTGATTTGCATAGCGTAAGTGAAAGACCCATTAGCAGAAATGAATTTGCCGCAGTACTTATTCATAACTTATGGAAAGCACTGCCTATATTTGAAGAAAAAGGCATGGCTCCGTTTATTGCAAAATGGAAAGCGGCCGATTTGTATTATCAAAAAGAGATTAAATTATTAACAGGAGATAAGTCTGTTACTGGCATAAGCAAAGGCATTGATCAAACGGGTGCTCTGTTACTAGATATAAAGGGTAACATTCAGGCATTCCATGGCGGAGAAATAAGTGTTAGACCGACCTAATTTATTACTCGATATTGGCAACACCAGCATAAAATATGCTTGGTATACTTTCCCCAATGCTATTGCCGATTTACACATATTGAGAACGTCGCTGGAAAGCATACCAACATTACTTGAGCAATCATCAAGCTGTTGGCTTTGTAGTGTTGTAAGTGATGAAACTAACCACTATGTTAGTGATTTTTGTAACGAAGCGAATGTTTTGTTTCATCAAGCCAGTACATTGGTTTCGCAATTTGGCATCGCAAACGCTTATGCCAAGCCTCACAATATGGGCGTTGATCGATGGATGGCTATTATCGCTGGAAGTGCGCTTTGCGATAAAGGAGAAGCGAGTAATTTTATTGTGATTGACGCCGGCACAGCTATTACGTGTGACTTTATTGTGGGCAATAACCATTTAGGCGGATGGATTGCACCAGGCTTAACAATGGCACGCAATGCAGTAGTTAGTCAGACTAAAAAAGTATTCGACGAGCAGCAAACATTACATGAGTTAACAATGGGCATTGATACTCCACAATGCGTTGCTCAAGGCGCGCTAGCACAACTGTCAGGAATGTTGTCGCAAGCATGTAAATTGATGCAGTCTAAATGTACCAAATATGAAATATTTATGAGTGGCGGTGATGCGCCATTACTTATCAACATATTTACACAATTAAAAAATGACAAAAAGCGTGTAAGTATTAATTATGTCGAAAACTTGGTACTAATAGGCCTTGCTAAAATAGCGCACGAAAATATAGCTGGAAATGACTGATTTTATGTCATTTTTTGGCGCTTTTGTGGGCAACCAAAAATTAATCGCAAAAAAACCTTATTTTTTGCTAAAAGACACTTGCGCATCATCAATCATTACTCTAATATCCGCACCCACTTGATGTAGTGCCGACTTAGCTCAGTTGGTAGAGCAACTGACTTGTAATCAGTAGGTCACCAGTTCGATTCCGGTAGTCGGCACCATCAATCTCTGGAGGGGTACCCAAGCGGTCAACGGGATCAGACTGTAAATCTGACGGCTCAGCCTTCGCAGGTTCGAATCCTGCCCCCTCCACCACCTTTTTGAAAGAAAGTTGGTCAGAGAATTTTCGGGAATGCGAGCATCGTATAATGGCTATTACCTCAGCCTTCCAAGCTGATGATGCGGGTTCGATTCCCGCTGCTCGCTCCAAGCTGCTGATATGGCTCAGTTGGTAGAGCGCACCCTTGGTAAGGGTGAGGTCGGCAGTTCGAATCTGCCTATCAGCACCATTCTTTGATTTTATTTTTTACAATTACCTTGCTAGGAAAAGACAATGGCAAAAGCAAAATTTGAACGAACAAAACCGCATGTTAACGTTGGTACTATTGGCCACGTCGACCATGGTAAAACAACGCTAACAGCGGCAATCAGTGCCGTTCTAGCAAAAACTTATGGCGGCTCTGCCCAGGCATTCGATAAAATCGATAATGCTCCGGAAGAGCGCGAGCGCGGTATCACAATTAATA
>JBLHMY010000071.1:0-11255 GCA_047621065.1 Glaciecola sp.
GCCATTCCACATGCTGAGGGACCATGTTCTTGAGCGTAATAAAAGGCCGGGGTGTTTTGGGTGTAGTTAGTAATGAAGTTAATATCACCTTGACGCCATAGCGCCACTTCTTTTGATTTGTGATTTGCCACATGAGTAAACCCCATAGCGGTAAACACGGTTTCCAATATACCTTTTGTGGGTGCAGTAAATTCTACAAATTCAAAGCCGTCTAAACCCATTGGGTTATCAAATAAGTCTGCCATGTGCAAATCCTCTTTATATTGTTTGCAAATGCAATATTTGCAAATGCGATGCGAAGCGTTTTAAATATTATAGACTTTATCGAAAATAATTGACTAGAAATAAAGAAACGCGTACAAATAGTTGTAAGTGCAACTAAATTAGTTGTTATTACAACTAATGTCAAGTGCTAAGTCTTTATAAGCGTGCTTATATTAGGTATAACCATGTCTAATTTGCGCCACCAGCTTGTTGTTTGCCGAAAGACAACAGTGCAGAAGTAAAAATAGATAACTGAAAATGCGTGTTGAGTCTTTATTAAGATTCATACATACACCAGCCAGATACCGTTTGTATTGGTTACTGTTAGCGAAAAATTTGAAGAAGTACTTATGAATACAAGAAATAAACAAGTCACCAAGGCCTCACTACTCACTCTAGAAAGGTATTTACCTTATAGGCTGTCAATACTGTCAAATAGGGTGAGCACATTAGTTGCGGAGTCTTATAAAGGTCGTTTTGGCTTATCTATAACGCAGTGGCGTATAATGGCGGTGCTTGGAGAGTATCCTGGGGCTTCAGCTGATGAAATATCAGCAAAAACGCAAATAGAAAAATCACTTATTAGCCGGGCGATAAGTAATCTGCTAAACCGAAATTTAATTCAGCGGCAAATTTCCAGAGAAGATAAAAGACGTACGCAAATTGATTTAACTGAAACTGGGTATGATGTGTACAGTCAAATTGTGCCGTTATCGCTAGAGTATGAAGACCAAATATTAAGCTGCTTGTCTACTGATGAGCAGGAGCAATTGAGCCAATTGATAGATCGTTTATACGACAACGCCGAAAAACTACAATTTTAACTGTATTAGGCTCAGCGCTTCTTCTAATATTTGTGATACACAAATGCGAGCCCCATCGGAATCGCCCATTTTTATGCGTTCAAATATTTTCGCGTGAGCGTCGACGTCTGCGTTTTTTACGCCTTTTATATGGTTGGTATAGCGAATACTAACTCTTAGAGCGGTATTAATAAAAGGTGTTAGCTGTAAGAAAAATCGATTTCCACTGGCCTCTAAAATAGCGCTGTGAAAGCTTATATCTGCGTCGAGCGGATCATCAAGTCCTTCTTCGGCGTCTGACATTCTGTTAAGGGCTTGTTCAATATTTTGAATTTGTTTAGGAGTGGCGTTTTTTGCTGCTAGTTCAGCTGCGATGGGTTCTATTGCAAAGCGTACTTGGGTAAATTCTTTAAGTAGTGTTAACGACGGCTTACTTTGCAGTATCCAAGCCAGCACATCGGTATCAAACATATTCCAGTTACTTTCGGGAAGTACCTTAATACCTTGCTTTGGTCTAGACGAGACTAAACCTTTTGCTGAAAGCATTTTAACGGCTTCGCGAGTTGAGCTGCGGCTTACCTCAAATTCTTCACAAAGGTTGGCTTCAGAAGGCATGCCTTCACCAATTGGATAATGACCACTCACAATGGCAAGGCCAAGTTTGTGTGTAAGTTGTTGAGTAAGATTTTGAGGATGTTTCATTAACTTTCGCCTAACGAGGGCCATGGGATTGCAAAATATAATAACAAATATTAATTATCATATTAAACAACAACGGTGTGTTCATGATAAGGTATTTTTATATTGTTGCATAACCTTATTTGGTCAAGCGCACCTGTATATTGGTTGTATAGCGATTAACGAGGCCTTTGTCAGCCCGTAAAAAGCCCATCTTTTATTAAGCTTGACCCTTATTATAGATACTTGTGCAGATGTTTAAGCGCTTATTGGCAAGTTCTATGCAAAAAAAGAACATGATGCTAATCTAGCAAACAGGCTTTAATTAATAATGCTTACAAATAGAAGAACAAACGTATGAAAAATCCAAGAACCCAATACCATAGCCTAGCCAATAAAGTCGTATTCATTACCGGCGGTGCGTCAGGCATAGGCGCTGCTATGGTGAAAGCATTTGTCATGCAGGCATGTAAAGTCGCCTTTATCGATATAGACGAACAAGGCGCTAAGTCTGCGCTTAAATCTTTAAGCAAATATGCCGGAAGTTTGTGGTTTAGGAAGGTTGATGTAACCGAGCCCGATGCCTTACAAAAAGCAATATGCGATGCCTATGAGCATTTTGGTTGCTTAGATGTCATGGTAAATAACGTAGCTAACGATAATCGTCAGCAAGTTGAGAATATTTCTGCCTATGAGTGGCATAAATGTATGCATGTTAATCTTGATCCTGCTTTTTTTGCTTCTCAAGCTGCTTTTTCAAAAATGCGTAAAAATCAAAGCGGCAGTATTATAAATCTTAGTTCTATTACTGCGCTCATAGGGCAAAAACAAATGACCGGTTATGTTACCGCAAAAGCCGGTTTAATGGGCATGACAAAAGCTTTAGCGAGGGACTTTGGCGACCACAACATTAGGGTCAACGCAATCCTACCTGGATGGGTAGCTACCGAAAAGCAATTAGAAAAATGGCTCACTGCAGAAGAAGAGCAAAAATGGTTACAATCAATGGCCCTCAAACAGCGTTTACTACCTGAACAGGTTGCCGATTTAGCGCTATTTTTGGCTGCCGAAGACAGCGCAATGATTACCGGGCAAGGCATTAATATTGATGGGGGGCGAACGTAGCTATGTCGCTCAAAACCCCTCATTTGGTTTTTAATCCCATGTTAGACCACTGTTACATTGCAATTGACTGGGGAACGTCTAGGTTAAAAGCTTATTTATGCTGTGCCGGACCCAACGACAATGTAGATATTATTGATGAAGCGCAGGCTGCCGGCGTGCAAAAAAACCATAATAATTTTGCTGATACCTTTCGCGAAGTTACGCGCTCTTGGCGGTCCAGCCATGGCTTACTGCCGGTATTTATGGGCGGCCAAATTGGTTCAAGTATTGGCTGGCAACAATCTCCCTATGTATCATGTCCCGTAGCACCTGCAGATATCATAACTGCACAAGTTAAATTTGAGTGTGAAGGACAGGTTATTAATATTCTCCCGGGCGTAAGTTGTCAGCATGCAAATGGTCACTTTGATGTAATGCGCAGTGAAGAGATTCAAGTTTTAGGGTGGCTGCAGGCGAGCGCTACTCATCGAAACGGCACATATCTTATTTGTTTACCCGGTACGCATACTAAATGGATACTGGTTA
Source organism: Glaciecola sp. (assembly GCA_047621065.1). Lineage (GTDB taxonomy): Bacteria > Pseudomonadota > Gammaproteobacteria > Enterobacterales > Alteromonadaceae > Glaciecola. The sequence continues at coordinate 3,396 of JBLHMY010000071.1, forward strand.
AAGATGGCATTATTCAAATGTTTAAAACCGCAATGACAGGCGAGCTTTACGATTTGCTCACGCATTCAAGTATTTTGATACAAGCGCCTAGCAAAGATTTTACACCTAAGGCGTTTGATCTTGGTTCTAAATTTACCTTGGCAAGCGCATCAGGAAGTCTTATTCATGGATTATTTAGCGTGCGTACCAAGCAACTATTTGAAGAGCTTAACCCTAACGAAGCCAACTCCTATCTATCGGGACTATTAGTTGGTAGTGACGTACGGGCAGCGATGCATGCCAATGAATGGAATATTAACGATGTAGACGAAGTCATTATTATTGGTGAAAGTCATATTAGTGATTTGTTTGAACGGGTTATTCGTACGCAAACAAAAGCGGTTCGATGTTTTCACGGTAAACAAGCAACGGTGCTGGGCTTTGCAGCTATTCGTCAGCGCTATCTTGCGTTGCAAACAGATTAACTAATAGGGTCTTATTGTGCATATTACTAGATTTTTATTTGAAATTACTTGCCAAAATGTTTTAGGTGAGAACGTATTGTGGCATGAGCAAGAGCAAACCTTGTACTGGACAGATATTCAGGGCAAATCTTTGTATAAGTGCGCAATGACCGCCGAAGCCAAAGACATATTAACGGCAGAATCGATAGAGCCTGCAAACACAAAGCTAAAAGAACACTATATTCAACAAGTGTTGCAAGTGTTTGATTTACCCTTTCGCTTAGGCAGCTTTGCTTTTACCGAGCATAGCGATAGGCTACTGGCAGGTTTTGAAAACGGGCTGGCTGTTTATAACTACATCACAGGCAATATTAAATGGTTGAGTCAGCAAGAGGTTAAAGCTGAACATTTACGCCATAACGACGGTAAATGCGATCCCAATGGTCGCTTCTGGCTTGGTTCCATGGTAGAAAATACTGATATTAAAAAGCTCAGTGTTGAAGATCAAGGCGCATTGTATTGTTTTAGTCTTGATAAAGGCGAAGTGCATACGATGCTGGCTTTGTCGGGACTGCATATATCTAATGGCTTGTGTTTTAGCCATAAGGGTAGAGTTATGTATCATACCGATTCCGCGTCGCACAAAGTATATCAGTATTGCTTATCACAAAGTGGCCAAATAGAATCTAGGAAACAATTTGCAAAATTCGACAAAAACACTTTCCCAGACGGTGCCTGCACCGACAACAAAGGCAACGTATGGATAGCGCTTTGGGGCGCGGCTTGTGTAGTTTGTTTGGATGACAAGGGAAACGAGTTGTTTCGTCATCCTTTGCCAGTTACCCAAGGCACCTGTGTAAGCATAGGCGGGCCAAATATGAATTGGCTGTTTGTGACGAGTGCGTCGCATAATTTAAACGACGAAAAACGCGCCAAGCAGACTCGTGCCGGTAATTTATTTGTTTACGAAATTAGCGAAGTTGTTGGCGTCACCGAGCCGTATGTGAGCATAAATTAACCCCGTATTTTTCACGCCTTACACTTTCATAAGGCTAAACACTAAGCTAGTTTGTGGAAATACAATGGGAAGCTGCATGCCAAACTTCATGAGTATTTCACCTGAAAATATCTTGCCTTGAATAATATTCATAATAGAAGGTGAATATTCTTTTAGTTCAGTCGGCCACACTAACGCAAGCGTGTATTGCGCATCACTTTGAAGACCTGCAAAGCGATATTTTCGTGGCATTGTACGGCGTGTCTCAAGCACGCTATTATAAGCAAACAAGGCTTCGGACTTGTTGCTGCTAACAATACCAAAATCAATAGAATTACCATTTAAGTCGAGTCGATAAAGTCGTCCATTGTGAATAAGTTCGCGCTTAGCTTTGTATAATTTCAAGCCTTGCTGTAAGCAACGTATATCGCTATCGGTGAGTTCTCGTGGGTCCATTTCCATCCCCATAGACCCAAACATTGCTACCGCAATTCGCATTTGCATAGGTATCCGCCGGCCTGTTATATGGCAGTCTTGCGGCCCTACATGCGAGCCCATTATTGCACTTGGGAAAAAAAATGAGCAGCCACGTTGAATCATTAAGCGGTCGAGTGCATCGTTTGAATCTGAGGTCCAAACACGGTCGGTATGCGCTAATATACCATAGTCGATTCTTGCCCCACCCGACGAGCAACTCTCAATATCTACATGAGGATGCGCGTTTTTAACGCGACTGATAAGTGCATATACGGCCAATGTTTGTTGATGAATTACACTTTTACCTTGGGCATCGCCGGTATGATTAATATCGCGATTCATGTCCCATTTAATATAGCTTATGTGCGGATATTCACTTAGCACTTGGCTAATTTGGGTAAACAAATAATCACTCACCTCAGTGCGAGTTAAGTCGAGCACTAGCTGATTTCTAAACTGAATTTGTTCGTTACCTTTAGTCGACAATATCCATTGTGGATGTGCGCGAAATAAATCACTGTCTGGATTCACCATTTCAGGTTCAAACCATATGCCAAACGCCATATCCAAGCCTATTACATGGTCAATTATGGGGGCTAAACCGTGTGGATAAACAGCTTTGTCTACAATCCAATCGCCAAGGCCAGCATTGTCACCGCGCCGGCCTTTAAACCAGCCGTCGTCGAGCACAAAGCGTTCGGCGCCAACCTTGGCCACAATATTAGCGAGCTGTTTAAGCGTATCTATATTGTGGTCAAAATAAATACCTTCCCATGTGTTGTAATGCACCGGACGTGGTGTGGAGGTGATTGTGTTAGTTAATATTTGCTGGCGTACAAAGCGATGGAAATTATGTGAGAGTTCGCCAAATCCTGACATGGAATAACTCGCGTAAAGTATTGGGCTTGTGTAGGTTTCGCCGGTTTCCAGCACAAGCTCACCGCTGCCTAAAAGCTCTCCCATTTGTATATAAGTGCGTTGCTCGGGCAATAACTCCACGCACGTGCGGTGATTCCCACTCCACGCCAAATGAAAGCCATAGCATTCACCTTGATGTTCGTTGGTATGGGATGTATGTAATACTACACCAGGAAAATTATCGTGAGATGTTTTACCTTTTCGATTTTCTCGTACAAAGGCACCTAAGAATAGGTCTATGCTAGTTTGCTGAAACTCCAAAGACCAGCGGCCTTCAAACGACAAAATTTTGTCAATATGATCAGGCAGGGTGAAAGTAGGTGCGGCACAGTATTTTACGATAACTGGCTTATTAGATTGGTTGCCAATAGTTGTAGAGGCGCTTAACACATTGGTTTGATAATCAAGATTAATGGTATGTTTTAGACTAAGCTTACGCGTGTCATCAAGTGACTTAAACACTGCACTGTGCGAATCTTGTTGTTGTATATCGACCAGCTTAGCACCCATTGACCAGGCAATGCCGCCATCAAATAAATCAAGGCCAGGGTGGCCGGTAAAGCCATCTCCCAATGATGGGGATAGACTAATAGGCACTTCTTCCACTAAAGCACATTTAGCCTCTTGACGGGTACAAAGCGCACCCAGCATGTCGGTGCTAGTACTTTTTGAAAGTAATGCCCCCCAATAAAGCACCACTGGGGTTTGACCACGGCAATCAATAATTAGACTGGCGTTTTCGCTATTCAATTGGACATAAGGTAATGCTTGAGCCATTTTTTTTCCTGTAAAATATAAGCGCTTTCTATTCTTAGTGTTTTGTGCGATTTGTGCCGCTTTGGAGTTAAGAATATAGCCGTAGAAAGTTCATTTTTTGAGATTGATTGCCTGTTTGTTCACTCGATGAGAAGCATTTGTGTGTGACTGTGGTTTACTATAATTGTTGCGTCAACCTGGTTAATCAACATTTTGCGCACAAAACTGTGGTCGATTTTCAATATACCTAGCGGGTTATTTTTAATGTAAGACACACTACAATAGCCGGTCCTAAAATCGTCCATGCATATTTTGCAACCAAGCGCTTTTAGTAATATTCACGGGCGAACTAACATCCATAGAACCAACTCGCATCGCTGACTATTCAGTAACTACTTTTTTTTAAAATAACATTGCGCATTAATATTAACAAGGTAATAGAAGTATCTCACAAGCGCCATTTGCTTTTTATAAACATTTTTCGCAGGCTTATAAAAAAGGCCCTTAATGAGCCTTTTAGTTTGTTTACTTAGCGTGTAAATGAGCCTTACTGTTTAGCAGCATCGGGCTCGTTACCTACCCAAGAAATTTCTGGTCTTTGACCATATAAAGCCCAATTAAGCAACAGCGACAACACCAAACAACTAATTAAGGTAATAAACATTAGGTGAATGTAGTGTAAGTCTTGGGCTGCAAAAAACGGCGATATTTCGAAGGTTAAGAGAAAATACAAAATGACCCCAAATATCACTGAAAACAAACCTGCGGTTGCATGTACATTTTTAAATACCAATCCCAATATAAATACCGACAGTATTGGCATGCTTAATAGGCCATATAGCTTTTGAATTAAATTAATAATACTCTCTGCTTGTGCGTACACTACCACCAACGCAAGTGCAATAAGGGTCATCAAGGCTGTAACAATGCCGCTTAATTTTTGCACGTTAGGCTTGTCGTTAATATAAGCGTGATGCACGTCGCACACATAAAGTGCTGTGGCCGAATTTAGATTACTGTTAAATGTAGTAAGTACCGCTGCGGCCATTGCTGCTGCAAATACACCGCTCAAGTACGTAGGTAGTAAATCGCCAACAATTCGCCCGTAGGCTGCATCACCAATATCACCGTATAGTTTATACGAAACGATGCCAGGAATAACTATAATTGCAGGTACTATAAGTAGTCTTATACCGGCGGCCGCAAATACGCCTTTTTGCGCTTCTTTAAGAGAAGGCGAGGCCATTGCCCGCTGAGTAATAACTTGGTTAGTACCCCAGTAAAAAATTTGGATAAAGATCATACCGGTAAATAAGGTGTGCCAAGGAATAGGCGAGTCGTTGTCGCCTATAAGCGTTAGTCTTTCAGGTGGGATACCTTCGAAACTAAAATCGATTGCGTCAAGGGCCACATATACTACAATCATCGCCATTATTAGAAGTATTACGCCTGAATAAGTGTCTGAAACTGCAACGGCGCGTAAGCCACCGAATATTGCGTATAGCGCACCTACAATACCAAAAATGAGAGAGATATAAATAATCATTAGATCAATTGTAAATTCACGCCCGGCAACCGTAGCGGTCACCATGATATTATCAATGTTAAACATGTTTTGCATAAACAAAGCGCCGCTGTAGAGCACCGCGGGGCAAAATATAAGCGCACTGCCAAAAAAGAATAAAAGGCTTATAACTGCACGTATATGCTTGTTATGATACCGTTTTTCAAGAAGTTCAGTAGTGGTGGTGCAATCAAACCTATAGTATATGGGAAGAAAAACCTTAGCTAAAATAAACAAACCAATTACCGCTGAAAATTCCCATAAAGCAAGCAAGCCCATTTGATTTCCATTCATGCCTACTAACTGATCGGTACTTAGGTTGGTTAAGGTAATTGAACCTGCTACGAAGTACCAAGCCAAGCCACCGCCGGCTAGAAAGTATTCTTTCGTTTGGTTTGTGTCTTTGTGTCCTTTACCACGACACTGCAAATACGTTAGCAATGCAATTAGTATTGTGACGAACAAAAACACGCCAATTTGGATGGTACTGTCGCTCATAATTATTCTTCTTTTAGTTGCGTCTTAGTTAATTGACCCGTGATTATCATGGCCCAATTTAATGCGAAAAACATACACTATCAAAATTAGGTGCTACAAGATTAAGCTAAAGTTGAAGTAAACTAACACAATAGTATTTACGCTATGTATCATCACAATTAACCTATTTATATTATAATTACTTGAATCGTACTTTAATTCAATCTAAATTTACCTGAATAAGTTAAAAAAATGTAAATATAAGTAAGCATTACCCAAATCCAAGATTAGGCCAGAAAAAGTATAGTAATAACAGCAAATTCAAGCTAATAAGCTTATTTTATTCCATTGTCACCACATGAATAATCGCTTAGTTTATGGAAAGCACTTGTACTGAATAGGATATTTTCTTATTATCATATAAATAATATTTTAAGCCGCTCTTGTGAAAAGCAGAATCTACTTTTTTGTCTAGCTTATAATGCACCAGCGCTTACTACCGATATGCCAATGAATGCCAAAATTAGGGTAGCACTAATGCAAAAACCAGCTTCGCACAGACGTAAAAACCAGCTCAATGGTGACTGGGTGCTTGTTTCGCCGCATAGGAATAACCGTCCGTGGCATGGCGCGACTGAACAGGCTGACGAGTCGGTATTACCTGAGCACGAACAAAGTTGTCCGCTTTGCCCCGGAAATGATCGCGTAAACGGTGCCAGTAACCCCAACTACTTATACACCCATGTATTTACTAATGACTTTGGTGCGCTTACCGAACATAGCGCAAATGTGGCTCATGAGCATGCCTTGTTTGAAAGTGAGGGTGCTACGGGTATGGCAAAAGTAATTTGTTTTTCGCCAAAGCATAACAAAACCCTAGCTGAGTTATCGGTCGAGGAAATTTTGCCCGTGGTTAATACTTGGGTGCGTGAATATTCTAAACTTTCGGCACATTTTAACTGCGTACACATTTTCGAAAATAAAGGCGAAATTATGGGCTGTTCGCAGCCGCATCCCCATGGCCAAATATGGGCACACGCGCATTACTCGACGCAAATAGAAAAAGAAAACTCGCGTCAATTAGACTATTTTACAAAATATAAACGTTCGCTGTTACTCGACTATGTAAAACAAGAACTAATTGATGAAGTGCGCATAGTGTGTAGCAACAAGCATTGGTTAGTGGTAGTACCATATTGGGCAATGTGGCCGTTTGAAACCCTATTACTACCCAGGCAAGCGCTTGCAGATATGACCCAACTTAGCCAAGCCCAAAGCCACGAATTGGCCAGCATACTTAGCATTCTCACGATTAAGTACGACAATGTGTTTAACTGCAGCTTTCCTTACTCTATGGGTTGGCACAATGCACCTTCGAATTTGGTGAATGCACAGCATTGGTTATTACATGCGCACTTTTACCCGCCGCTGTTGCGTAGTGCTAGTGTTAAAAAGCACATGGTAGGCTATGAGATGATGGCAGAAAGCCAGCGTGATTTAACGCCCGAACAAGCCGCGGCTATTTTACGCGACGCCAGCGATATACATTACAAAGATGCTGCTGCCAGCACTTTCCCCAAAAGAGACAAATAGAATGGAAAATGCTGTATTTATTCAACAATTTGAGCAACTATTTGGCACTAAACCAACGGTATTATCGACATCGCCAGGACGTGTCAATATTATTGGCGAACATACCGATTATAACGACGGCTTTGTTTTGCCAGCCGCGCTGCAATTCACCACGCAAATATTATGTGCAAAGCGCAGCGATGACATTATAAATGCAAGATCGGTGCAATACGAAGGCGAACTAGAAAGCTTCAACTTAAGCCAAATGTTAACACCAGGAAGTTTAGCATGGGGCAACTATCTGCGCGCAGTGGTTAACGAATTTAAAGCCGCAAACCTTAGCCTAGGAGGTTGTGATCTGCTTATTACGTCTAATGTGCCGCAAGGCAGCGGTCTTTCATCTTCTGCCGCTTTGGAAGTTGCTTTTGGTGGCTTACTTAATCATATTTTCAACAATGGTTTAAACGAACAACAAATTGCGCTTATAGGCCAGGCTGCAGAAAATAATTTTATTGATTGCCAGTGCGGCATTATGGATCAACTAATATCAGCCAAAGCAAAAGATCATCATGCCATACTTATTGATTGCAAGGACTTAAGCACACGCGCTGTGCATATTCCTGAAAATTTAGCATTAGTGGTGATCAATTCCAACT
>JBLHMY010000072.1:0-11111 GCA_047621065.1 Glaciecola sp.
ACACGAAGTGAAGTTGTGGCTATGCTAACTTCTATAAAAAAGCATATTAACCCCAGTGCAAGTAAAGCTAAGGTAGAAACGAAACTACCAACAATCCAACTGGTTAATATGGTGGCAAAGTATCCTTGAATAACGATTAAGAATATATTAATACACACCACGACCGCGGCGCCGCATAATAAGTTAATTGCCCAATTCGCCCATCGCATTCTGCGTGCTAAGGCTTTGAGTTCTTGTTGGCGTTTCTGTTGGCAGCAGTTTACGGCATCGGGTAAATCAAACCAGCGCACTCTATCTACTATTCGCGCTAATCGACTTGTTAATGAGTTTAAAAAGGTACCCATGCCTACAATCAAAAACACAGGTGTGAGTGCTTGTTGTATTAGTAGTATAGCGGTAAGCTGTTCCTGCAAAATAAAGTCCTCCTAATGATGCATAGTAAAACGTTAGTATAACAATTCTTCGCTTGACCAGTTTATGCAATTTAGTGCCAGTTACATAAAGGATACTTGTTAAGTAACGCATTGGTCAACTTGCCCATATATATTGATCTCTTCGTTTTTTTTTCATGGCATATTATTTTTTACTTTGGTCACAATAATAAGCCGCTCATTGCCAAAAAAAAGTGCTAAACTAGTTCACTATCTCCATAATAGAACCTGTTTCCCCCATTATGCTACTGCTAGTCATTTATGTACTTATTGCGTTAATTTTTTCGTTTGTCTGCTCTGTTGCAGAAGCGGTGATCCTTAAGGTATCTCAGGCTTATATTTCAGTATTGGAAAAAGACGGTAAATCATCTGGTAAGTTGTTGAACAATCTCACGACCGATATTAACAAACCGCTTTCCGCTATTCTTACTTTAAACACTGTTGCTCATACTATGGGGGCGGCAGGCGCGGGTGCGCAAGCTGTTCAAGTGTTCGGAGATGCTTATATTGGTCTTATTTCTGCGGTACTCACACTATTAATATTAGTGTTTTCAGAAATTATTCCCAAAACATTAGGTGCTACGTATTGGAAAGTGCTTGCTCCAGGCACCGCATTTTTTCTTAAATATCTCATTTTTGCTTTGTATCCATTTGTGTTGATGTCAAAAAAGCTAACCAGTGGTTTTACCGATGAGAGCTCATTAAAAGGGCTAAGTAGAAATGAATTGCTGGTAATGGCCGAATTATCTGAAAAAGAAGGTCAGCTTGCAGAGCAAGAAGCACTATTTTTGCAAAACTTGCTGTTACTTCACGAACGTAAAGTTAAAGACGCAATGACCCATAGAACAGTGGTGTTTTCTTTACCTGAAAAGATGATGGTAAAAGAATTTGTTGAGCAACATTCAAATATAGCATTTTCACGCGTTCCTGTTTATGAAAATAATGAAAGTGAAAGTATTACTGGGTATATTATGCGCACCGAAATTTTGTTGGCGATGGCGTCAGGCAAAAAAGACCAACCATTAGCTGATTTTGCCAAACCTCTAGTCACCTTATTGGGCGATATGCCGCTTTCAACTACATTTGACCATTTTTTAAATTCACGTGTGCACATGTTGTTGGTTGTTGATGAATATGGAGGTTTAGAAGGTATTCTGACACTTGAAGACTTGTTAGAAAGCTTACTTGGAATTGAAATAGTCGATGAGCAAGATACTACCGTAAGTATGAAAAAATTGGCTAAAATCATGTGGAAACGACGTGAGAAGAAAATGATAGCTCAATACAATACTCAAGATGATGTTAAAAAATAAAACCAGACTGATGGGTATAGCCAATTTACCCTAGCAACTTTCGTGCTCATTTTTCATGCCGCTTAAGTCTGCAACAATATGTTCCCAAGTACGCATATTATGATGAAACTTTTCTTTAAGGGCTTTGGTAACAATATCGTTGTCGCGCAAATCAGCTGGTATTTCGTAAAGAATTCGCCAATGATTTAAAGCACTAACTGCCGCTGCACATAATTGGGCACAGTTTGCTAAAGCATTGGAACGATTTTTAAGAATATTGTCTGTTTTCTCACATAGGGGCTCAAGCTGAGATTGATCTATAGGGGAGAGGTTTTTTGTTACCTCATAGTCTCGCAGTAGTTGAATAAATTCTGTGTTGTTTGGTTCAATATCATGCCCAGTTTCTTCTACATACGTTTGGATGGTGCGTGCGTATCCCATCGTTTCAAAAATACTTAGATGAAGTTGTTGAAACAAACCTTCTCTGGCTTGCAACCTAGGATCAACAAATTTTGTATCAAACATTAATAAGCTCCATGAAAGCGACCGGGAGAAAGACAACTAACGGCGCACTCTTCAATATCAACAACCAGCGTATAGTATAGTGTAATTATGTTTTAAGTGGCAGTGCTGGACCGCTCGCAATGGATATTGCCTTTAACATAAAGGCAATATATGTACAGCTTAGTTCACAACGTTATTTGTGTGCTTTGAAATATGTTGTGTAAGTCATCTAATATATTCGGTTTCAGTTGCCTTGTTATGGCTTCAGTTGCTTACAACACAGGCGCATGCTGTTAGTATGCTTGCACTATAAAAAAGTATCGTGTAAATGAAATTTTGTTAACATTATTGATTATGATTAAATAAAGGTAAGTATGTCTACGATTGAAAAAGCGCTTGATATTCAAGGCTTGCAAAAAACATATGCTGGGGGCGTGCAAGCGCTAAAAGGAATCGATTTACAAGTTGAGCAAGGTGATTTTTTCGCTTTGCTTGGCCCAAATGGTGCGGGTAAATCGACTACTATTGGTATTATTTGCTCGCTGGTAAATAAATCATCAGGCAGTATTAGTGTATTTGGTCACGATTCTGTAGACCAAGAAGTAGATGCCAAAACGTGTATTGGCTTGGTACCACAAGAATTTAACTTTAATCAATTTGAAACCCTTTTACAAATTGTGGTTAATCAGGCGGGTTATTATGGCGTACCCAGAAGCATTGCCAAAGAGCGTGCTGAAAAATATTTGAAAAAATTAGAACTGTGGGATAAGCGAAATGCCAATGCCCGCGAGTTGTCAGGAGGCATGAAGCGCAGGCTTATGATAGCTCGTGCGCTAATGCACGAACCTAAAATGCTGATCCTAGATGAACCCACAGCAGGCGTCGATATTGAAGTACGCCGATCTATGTGGGCATTTTTAAAAGAGATAAATGCGCAAGGCGTTACCATTATTTTAACCACTCATTATCTTGAAGAAGCAGAGATGTTGTGCAGAAATATCGCTATTATCGATAAAGGCGTTATTGTAGAGAACACCAGTATGAAATCTTTGTTGTCGACCTTAAATGTTGAAACCTTTGTTTTTGATTTGGCCTCTGATGCAAACAGTATTCTGATTCCAGAATTTGAATGCAGGCCCATAGATGACCAAACGCTTGAGGTAGATGTGCCAAAAGAAAGTATGCTGAATACTGTGTTTGAAGAATTTTCAGCACAAAATGTAAAGGTATTAAGCATGCGTAACAAGGCCAATCGCCTTGAAGAACTTTTTGTACGCTTAGTTAAGTCAAATAATCCTTCTGGCACAGATCAACAAGTAAAAGGAGGGCCTGCTTGATGAGTATTGTAATTAACCGTAATTTTGTGGCGCTAAAAACGATTTGGATTAAAGAGTGCACTCGATTTTTACGCATTTGGATACAAACACTCGTACCACCAGCTATTACGATGTCTTTATATTTTGTAATATTTGGCAATTTGATTGGTAAACGAATTGGTGAAATGGGTGGTTTCACTTACATGGAATTTATTGTGCCTGGCTTAATAATGATGTCTATTATTACCAGTTCGTATTCGAATGTGTCCTCGTCATTTTTTAGTGCTAAATTTCAGCGCAATGTTGAGGAGCTACTCGTGGCCCCCGTTCCTACTTGGGTTGTCATTATGGGGTTTGTGGGCGGCGGTGTTGCTCGTGCTCTTATAATAGGCGTTATCGTGACCTCCGTGTCGATGTTTTTTGTTGATGTTAAAATTCATAACTTTTTTGTGATTGTGGTGACTTTGGTGCTCACCTCTATATTGTTTGCTACTGCTGGGCTCATTAATGGTATTTATGCTAAAAGTTTTGATGATATTAGCGTTATTCCTACCTTTGTATTAACCCCACTCACTTACCTTGGCGGCGTATTTTACTCACTTACCTTATTGCCTGAATTTTGGCAAATGGTAAGTCAAGCTAATCCAATTGTGTATATGGTAAATGGCTTTAGATATGGATTTTTGGGAGTGTCGGATGTGAATCATTGGACATCAATAGTTTTGCTAATAGTGTTTAATTTTGTACTCTTAAGTTTGGCTTACCGTTTGCTGAAAAAGGGCGTAGGTATTCGCTCATAAATAGCCAAGAAGCAATGACATGAGCGCCTCACAGGCTCGCAGCATAACGACCAATCAAATTGATGTGCATGAAGATTTAATTAAGACACTGGCCAAACATAAAACCAGTCATTTTAAGCGTCCAATTGCAGCCCACACCGCACTGGCGTTTACTAACATGATTAATTGGTTGGGTGCATGGCAAGGTGAAGTTATTGTAGATGCAGGTTGTGGGGTAGGCGAGAGCTCTCTTAATATTTCTGCTCAGTATCCACATGCTAAAGTTGTTGGTGTAGACAAGTCAGTAGCGCGTCTTGATAAGCATAAAAGTTATGCCGGGCAATCGAATATTGAGACCCACATGCAGCAAAGTACAGTTACATTTGACAGGGTAAATAATTACGTATTATTACAGGCAGATTTAAATGATTTTTGGCGCTTACTAGCCCAGTACATTGAAGTAAATAAACCACGGTGGTATATAACTAGGCAGTTTATTTTGTATCCAAATCCATATCCGAAGAAAACCCAGCTAGGCAAACGTTGGCACGGGTCGGCTTTATTTCCTTTTATTGTGAAGGTTTCGCCTAATATTGAGGTACGCTCAAATTGGCGATTGTATTTAGAAGAGTGTTTAATAGCAGCACAATATTATGGCTTAGTTGGTAGTATAGAAGCTGTCGTAAATGATTCTAATAACATCCCTTACACTCCATTTGAGCGTAAATATTTAAGCTCAAATCAGGCCTGTTTTAAATTAGTCCTGCGACCTTGAGCCTGAGATAAATAGTAACCTTGGCCATAGTGTATGCCTAAGCTATTAACGGCATTTAAGGTGTTGTCGTCTTCAATATGCTCAGCAATTAAATCACAATTTGTAGTGTTACAATGACTAACCATATTTTCAACTGTGGTTTTATTCTCACCGGTGCGTGCAAAACGCTTCACCATTTCGCCTCTAATTTTAATAGCATTAACCCCTGTTGCTATTACTTCTAAGAGGTTGTCTTCGAATGAATGCACATCGTTTATAGTTACGTGCACATTTGGTAGTTTTTCGATTAGGTTGTGTAACAAATGCGGATGGTTTTTGACGCTGTCATATCGAAACTCAACCCCCACTAAATTTGAATTAAGCTTACCTAGTAAACTTTGCATCCATTTCACCAACTCAGCATCGCGTAAATCACTTGGAAAAATATTAATGCTCCAACGCATATTTTTTGGCATGCAGTAAGCGCTGCTTATTTCACACATACGTTGTGTTAACTGTGCACTAAGTTGGGATCGACTAATGATGTACAAAAATTCGCTTGGTAAATAAATATTATCATCTTTAGTAATTAGCCTAGACAAACATTCAAAGCGCACTACTTTATGATTTTTTAGATCAAATATGGGTTGAAAGTAGGGCACTATTTGTTCAATCGAAAACTCTTCGACCACGGCTTTTGCTTGCACGGTTATTCCTAATTGATTGTTGCCTGTTACTAGTTATCCGTTAATTTGTATATAGCTTTAGCTTTTTAGTCGCTTAATACACCTTTTTATGTACTTTTTTAAAGAACTTTACTTAAGAACCTATAACTTTCCGTCCGATGAAAATTGTTAATTTAATAATAATGGGGTAACATTTCTCTCTTTTTAAGAACTATAGAGGTTTTGGAATTGTCAAAAGCAGAAGTTAGCTTAGAGCATTTGTTCAAAGTGTTTACTAAACCTGAGCATAACGATTCTACGTTGGCCAAAATTGAGCGCCATTTATCAGACAATGTGTCTGATTTTTTGTCTCAACACGTAGTGGCGCAAAACACCTCACTAGAAGAAATTGAGCAAGATTTTATGGAGCACTTAGTGCCCGATCAGCCTGATTTTGTGTCTAGCCATGCAGAAGTCTTGCTAAAAAAACTAGTGAGTCAGTCGGTAAATACATATTCGCCTACATTTATAGGGCATATGACCTCAGCACTGCCGTATTTTCAGTTGTCTTTGGCTAAGCTTTTGGTTGGGCTTAACCAAAATTTGGTTAAAATTGAAACATCTAAAGCGTTTACTCCACTTGAAAGACAAACTTTAGGCATGATGCACAACCTAGTTTACGGTTGTGATAAAGCGTTTTATAACCAGTATTTGCATAGTGCCAAGCATTCTTTAGGGGCTTTTTGTTCTGGCGGTACTATAGCGAATATCACCGCCCTTTGGGTGGCTCGAAATAAGCTGTTAGGCCCAACAAAAAGCTTTGCAGGCGTTGCTAAAGTGGGTTTAATCGCAGCATATAAGCACAATTGCATTAATAATTTAGGCCTTATATGTTCTAAGCGGGGACATTACTCTTTGGGTAAAGCGGCTGACGTGCTGGGCATTGGTCGCAACAATATGTTGAAAGTCGACAACAGCGACCTTCGCTTATCGCCTGAAAGTGTTCTCAAGCTAGGCAGGCAGTACCAAAGTGAAGGCAACAAACTATTGGCTATTGTAGGTATTGCTGGTACCACCGAAACCGGTCATATAGACCAATTGGACGAGCTTGCCGACGTTGCCAAAGAATTAGATACTTGGTTTCATGTTGACGCGGCGTGGGGCGGAGCTACCTTATTTTCAAATACCCACAAGCATAAATTGAAAGGCGTAGAGCGGGCCGACTCCGTCACTATAGATGCGCACAAACAAATGTATGTGCCGGTGGGCGCGGGCATGGCTTTATTCAAAAATCCCCACGATGCTAATGCAGTGCGCCATCACGCGCAGTATATCTTACGCGAGGGTTCTAAAGATTTAGGGGCAACAACCTTAGAAGGGTCTCGTAACGGTATGGCGCTAACCGTGTATTCGTCCTTACATATTTTGGGCCGAAATGGTTATCAGTTACTGATAGATAAAGCGATAAGCTTGGCACAGACCTTCGCGCGAATGATTAACAAGCATAGTCATTTTGAACTTATCACCGAGCCTGTTTTGTCGATTCTTACTTATAGGTTGCGTCCGGCGCATTTATCCGCGTTGGGAGAGGCGCCGGCAAGTCAGTTACAAACGATTAACGACGAATTAGATAAACTTACGGTGTCGATACAAAAACAGCAACGTGAAGCAGGCAAATCTTTTGTGTCTAGAACTCGTATCGAGGTTCCGCAATACCATGGAGCATCTATAACTGTATTTAGAGTGGTATTGGCAAATCCACTTACCACCGAAAAAGATTTGGTGAATATTTTAAATGAGCAGGTCGCCTTTGCAGAATCTCATGCTATTTGGCAACAACTGAGTCAGCAAACATTGACACAAATTGCCTGAGGTAATTTTCCCTCAGGCTTTGCGTGGATTTTTATTTTTTTTCCGTTCTTATTAAATTATAACTCAATTCTTAAACTGGCTAAATACGCGTCTGCGCATGGCTACTAATACCGCTAAACCTAACATCATCATTATTCCTAAGCTACCGCCACTGCCGCCATCATCAATTGGTTGCTGGGGACCGTCATCGCTGTTGATAAGTGTATTTACTGCGGGGTTCAAATTTGGATTAGTTGATACTGCAGCATCAATCACTACTATATCGAAAATAACCACTAAATTGCTGTCGGTGGGCGTTACGTTATTTGTAAAATCGGCGCTGGTATAACCGGTGAGCGGAAGTTGTCCAAAGGGCGTAGCAAAAGGAAATGTTGGTAAACTGGCTATTTGATCAACTATTTCCATTCCATTTCCTATTACTTGTCCAAAAACTGTGAATCCGCCGTTTTGTTGATCTAAAAAATATGGGCTTAATGTGTTGTCCGATAAATTAACAAAAAATTGAGACGTAGCGCTATTAGGCTGATTGCCCAATTTTGCCATAGCCACGGTGCCGCGTATGTTTGATAGTTCAGGTTCGTTTATAACCGGAGGGTTTGTGGTAATAGCGTCGGCTGGAAAGCTGTTGTTATATTGAAACCCACCCATTTGAATGACAAAGTTGTCATCACTTCTATGAACGGTATTTCTAGCATAAGTGCCGGCGTTTACATATAACAAAAAGTTTTCAACAGTGCGCGGGGTAGCATTGTCAAACAAGTTAACTTGAAAGTTGCCTACACTGGTACGCACTTCTACAACCGTTGCATTTGCCGCAGTCGAAACAAATAAAATACTTATGGTAAAGACAAGACTACTGATTAGATTTTTATTTTTCACTATGAGTTCCGATTCCGATTTTTAACGAGCAATGTGCGAAGCAATTAAAAAGCATAATGCAAACAAAATCCATGACACTAATTAAATGCAAGCGCCAAATAGTATAGTACGCATTTGTTGAATACTAGCGATTATCGCTAAAATTCACAGTAAGTACAAAAAGCATGGGTTTTCTGTGTTTCGTGATACTTATCTAACATGCCACTGTTTGAAATTTATCAGTCCACGCTAAGGTTTTTTCTTATGCTAGATATAAAAACGCTTTACCCCAACAGTCAAGGCAGCAGTTATGAAGCACTAAACAAAAACATGGACAGAGTATTAGTGCTTGAAGATGATTTTGACATAGCCACCTTAATTACGGTTAACTTAAGCGAATTAGGTTTAAGTATAGAGCACCACTGCGATGGGCAAAAAGGATTAAATGCGGCTTTAGAAAACGATTATGCCCTAGTACTTTTAGACGTAATGCTACCGTCGTTAGGAGGCTTAGATATTTGTCGTAATTTACGCGACAAAAAACCTGAGCAGGCCATTATTATGCTAACGGCCAAAAACTCCGAGACCGACCGTGTGCTTGGGCTATTCATTTAACGAGATGCTGAAACACATCGATTTACAGTGGCAGAAAATTACATCAACAGATACACAAAGACGTGGTTTATTGGCTGATTTGCCGCACTATTTGCGAACACCCTTAGCCAATCTTCAGGGTTATGTAGAGACGCTACTTCATACGTAGGGCTGGGCTTGGCGATTAGTCAAAAGTTGATCGCGCTGCTAGGCTCTACTCTTATGGTTAAAAGTGAACTAGGCAACGCAACAACCTTTAGTTTCGCGTTGCCAAATGTTGCATCAGCAGGTCGCTAAGTCTATCGTTTATTGATGGGCTTAGCTTATGTTCAATTCTTTAAGTTTACGGGTTAATGTGTTTCGCCCCCAACCAAGACGTTTAGCCGCCTCTTGCTTGTGGCCATGGGTATGGTGTAGTGCGCGCTCAAGTAACACTCTTTCAAAATGCAAAAGAGCTTGGTCGAGAATATCGTTCTTACCCATTTGCAACTGTTCATCGGCCCAATTAGAAAGCAATACTGTCCAATCGTTTTCTACTTTTTGACCGCCTACCGTTTCTTTACTGGTAGACAGCTCAGGCGGGAAATCAGCCGGCTTAATTTCTTGGCCACTTGCCATTACCGTCAACCAACGACAAGTATTTTCAAGTTGCCTCACGTTGCCAGGCCAATTAATAGACATTAGTTTCTGAGCGGCTTCCTCGCTCAAGCTCTTCATATCTACACCCAACTCTTTGGCGGCTTTTACTAAGAAGTGTTTGGCGAGAGACGGGATATCTTCGCGTCTTTCATTTAGCGAGGGAATATGAATTTTTATGACGTTTAAACGATGATACAAATCTTCACGAAAACTGCCGTCTGCGACTTTTTGTTCTAAATTTTGGTGGGTAGCGGCGATAATACGAACATCTACCGATACCGGGTGATGGCCACCCACACGGTAAAACTGACCGTCGGCCAAGACTCTTAACAAACGTGTTTGCACACCTACTGGCATGTCACCAATTTCGTCTAAAAATAAGGTACCGCCATCGGCTTGTTCAAAGCGACCTGTTCGCATATTCTGAGCGCCGGTAAATGCGCCCTTTTCGTGGCCAAACAGCTCGGATTCAACCAATTCGGTTGGAATGGCAGCCATGTTTAGTGCCACAAAAGACTGTCTCGATCGGGGACTATGTTTGTGTAGGGCTTGAGCAACCAGCTCTTTCCCCGAGCCTGATTGGCCATTAATTAGTACACTAATTGACGAACGTGACAAGCGCCCAATAGCTCTAAAAACCTCTTGCATGGCCGGTGCCGCACCAATAATTTCTTTACTTGGATTTTCGGGTTCGGGACTAGTGTCGCTTGAATATTCTTTGGCGTGTTGCAAAGCTCTTTGGGTCAGGGAAACCGCCTCATCAACATCAAAAGGTTTGGGTAAATATTCAAATGCGCCACCTTGATAAGCATTTACCGCGCTGTCGAGATCTGAATGTGCAGTCATTATAATAAAGGGTAGCTCGGGATAGTGTTTATGTACTTCTTCTAACAATTGCATTCCATCCATTTGCGGCATACGCACATCTGATATTATTACCATAGGTGCCTGACCTGACTGGATTTGTAACAATAAGTCTTCGGGGTTATCAAATGACAGGCAATTAATGTTAGCTGCATTTAACGCTTTTTCTAAGACCCAACGGATTGAGCTATCGTCATCGACTATCCATACATGCTTGCTCATATACTCTTTTCCTTTTGTTGGTTCGATGATGTGTCTTTGGTTAAAATTGGGATGTATAGGCTGAATTCGGTAAAGCCAGGAAAACTTTGTACATCTATTTTACCATTGTGATAATCGGTAAGTGTTTGGGCTATAGACAAGCCAAGGCCGCTGCCATTATCTTTACTGCTTACCATTGGGTAGAACAGAGTGTCTTTTAGATCACTCGGTATACCAGGGCCATTATCAGTGATGCTTACTTTAGCACTCAATTGGTGTCTTACTCCTTTTATAACGCACTGGCGTTCTATTCTTGTTTTAAATGTAATCATGGGCTGCTTT
>JBLHMY010000073.1:0-10928 GCA_047621065.1 Glaciecola sp.
TGAGCAACGACGCTGCCGCTTTACAGCCCGGTAAATCAGAACAAACCACTATCTATTACGACTATATACCCTTTACCAAAGCCTACGGAACGCAGCAGCCTAAAAGCGCCGTGTCTGCTGCTAATTTACTACTGTTGAACAATATTTCTGAGAAAGTCGATGTGCAATTTCTCCCCACTATTCGACTCCTAAGTGAACTAGAGCAAGACACTCAAATGTCAGTGTGTTCATTATTTAAAATTAAAACAGACGAGCGCTCACAAAGCCATTATTTTTCATTGCCAATAAGCTTTTTGTCAACCAACCGCCTGTATCTGCGACGAGGTATTGCGCCGCTAAGCTCTTCATTGTTAAATGCCGAGGGAGAACTTAAATCCTTATCGTCATTATTTATAGGCAACGACAAGGTCATTATGCTTTGGGATTTCATCAGCTACGGCAACCTAATTGATCAAGCAATAAAAACCATACCCAGCAACAATAAAATAGTTATACAAGGATTAACCTCGCACAGCAGTTTAGCCAAAATGATAGAACGAGGCAGAACTGACTATGCCGTTATGTTTCCTTCAGAAATAGTCGAGTTTGAGAATAATGCGCAGCCACTAGATTTACTGTCTTACCGAATAGAGGGTGTAAAGCCAATATCCACAGGACACTTGATGTGTAAAAAAAATGAAGCATCCAAAGCTTTTTTAAAGATGGCCAATAATAAGCTGCTTGAGTTGTATAAATCGCCCTCTTTTATAGAAGCAAATACACTTAATGTTACGCAGCAAGAAAGAGCGTTGGTAATAAATGAGATTAAGCGGGTGACGTCTACTGTTTCAGGACTATAAACTGTCCTTCAATGTTATGAGACTGGCCGCTCTTGGCCAGTCTCAACATTTTGATTAGCAATTAAACCTGAGCACTTGACCCATTAGTACTTTGGCTTTAATAAATTGCTTTTACTGTTCTATAAATTTTATATTCCTAAAGCTACTGTTTGCGCCAGTTCCCTTATTGTTATCCATAATGAACACCAAATCTACTTGCGGTGAGGTGAGAAACTATCCAACGGGTATTGAAAATATTGCCCAACTCCCAACCTGGGCTTGGAAAGCCCGTATTTCTAAACGCTCTTATTAAAGCTAAAGAATCATTTGATGTTAATGTTTGGTGTGCTTGCAATGCTGTTGCCTGTGTTAAGATGAGGTATCCACCTATTTGCTCACTAAAAATGCCGTCGGCGACGTTCAAAAGACTTATCATCTCAGCAACTGCATCTGTTGAAGAGTTTACAAACTCAACATCACCAAATAGACTAATTTCAATAAGTAGCACCTCTCACTATGTTTTACACCCAACTAATAACTGGCTCAATTAGTTATTAGTTGTACAAAAAGGTAATTAGTAATGATCAATACCAAAATATATAAATCTGTCTACCGACTGTCTGAAAAGCTAATGGAAGCTGCTAATACGCAAGACAAACAGGCATTTGACTCACTCTATGATCAGCTACAGGCTATTTGCGTTGATAACGAAAATACTGATAAAGATCATCCAGAACAATGGGAAACACTTGCCGATTTTACAGAAGATTTAGAAAAGGCAGTGGTAGGCTACAAAAAAGCCCTAATAAAGGCGACTGCTATTAATTCCAAAGACCACTTGTCGTCTATTTCATTTTCCATGGCTACAATGCAAATTGGACTAGGTCAAACTGAAGCCGCTATTAAAAATCTTCAAGCTGCAAAAATTAGCGCGAATAAAATTGAAGATAAAGAACTCAAAATAGAAATAGATGAACTACTTAAAACGCTATTAACGACTTAGAAGTCAAACATTGCACAAGCAGGTGTTTGTAGTAAGCATAATGTAGACAATAGTAGCCTTTAAACAAAGCGTTTTGTTTACGTAAATGTCTCAACAAATAAGCTTTCAACTTTTTCGCGAGCCCATGGTGTGCGACGTAAAAACTTCAAACTCGATTTTACTGAAGGATCTGATTTAAAACAATTGATATTGATGCGGCTAGCCAATCCTTCCCACCCATACTGGTCGTGTAGCTTTGTTACTATTTGTTGAAGTGTCACTCCATGCAATGGGTTGTTTGCCTGCTGATTATTGTCATTCATAAGAGATGTGCCAAATATGCAAAATGTTAATGTTGTATAGTGGCACAATAAAGCATATTCAGATTGGTATAAAGACTACCCATTAAATAAAATGTAGCTAAATTAATTATTCTTAGTTAGATCAATAAGAAATGCTAAAGAAGTATCCATAAATATAGGTACACTCCTTAGAACACACTTCATTTTGCGAGGCACTATCGATGCTAGCAAACTAAATGCAAGACAAGTTGGCTGAGCTTATATTGCTAGCCCATTAAGACTGAACCACTAAGCCTGAAGCAAAACGAAGTGCATTTTGTTGATAATGCTGTGCTGACTTTTCTAACATTGCCGCCTGTTCAGTTGATAGCGTTTTCACTACCTTCGCTGGCGAACCAATGACTAAAGAATAGTCTGGGATTTCCATACCTTCTGTAACTAAAGCATTTGCGCCAATGATGCAGTGATGTCCAATTTTTGCGCCATTTAATACAACAGCATTAATACCCACCAACGAGTAGTCGCCTACTGTGCAGCCATGCAACATGACTTTATGCCCAATAGTGACGCCCTTACCCACCGTTAAGGGGAAACCATAATCGGTGTGTAATATAGAACCGTCTTGCACGTTGCTACCCTCGC
This sequence comes from Glaciecola sp., assembly GCA_047621065.1. GTDB lineage: Bacteria > Pseudomonadota > Gammaproteobacteria > Enterobacterales > Alteromonadaceae > Glaciecola. The sequence goes on from JBLHMY010000073.1 coordinate 2,745, forward strand.
CTATTTCAATAAGGTCACAATCGCCACGCAGCACGGCATTAAACCATACACTGGCATTGTCTTTTAAAACAACCTTGCCCATTACATGAGCTCCAGGAGCAACAAACACGTCATTACCTTGTTGGACTTTATCTTTACCTAGTTGGTAAATCATACACTGTTCCTTTTGGTTACGGTTTACATTATTAAATATCACTTAGCGCATTTTCGTTTTGGTTTTAATCCTATTTGCCATCGCTTTGACAAAAGCTGAGTATGGCCTCATCTATAATCTTAGGCAAATTCTACCGTCGATAAATAAATTTTTAGTTATGTGACTTTTTAACGCTTTATGCGGTCATATTTCATATTACAAATTACAAATTGAAGTCACAGTATGTTTAGAATTTTGCTTTTCCTTAGCACTAATATTGCCATTATTGCTTTGCTGAGTATTACTTTTAGTATTTTTGGAATACAAGGCTTGTTAGCTCAAAACGGTGTTGATTTAGACCTTACATCCTTACTGATATATTCAATTATTATTGGGTTTGCTGGTTCCTTTATATCGCTATTTATTTCAAAATGGATGGCAAAGCGCTCTATGCGTGTTCATGTAATCAAGAAGGCAAGTAATGCTAATGAACGTTGGTTGTTAGAAACCTTAAGCACACTGGCACACAAGTCTAAAATTGGTATGCCAGAGGTGGGTATTTTCCAGAGTCATTCGCCAAATGCTTTCGCCACCGGCTGGAATAGAAACAAGGCACTTGTTGCAGTTAGCACAGGCTTATTAGATGCCATGACCCAAGATGAAGTAGAAGCGGTGCTAGCACATGAAGTCGCGCATATTGCAAATGGCGACATGATTACAATGGCCCTGCTACAAGGGGTAATGAATACTTTCGTTGTTTTTTTGTCAAGAATAATAGGGCATACCATCGATCGAGTAATATTTAAAACGCAAAGTGGGCATGGCCCAGCATTTTGGATTGTATCAATTATTGCAGAAATCATTCTTGGTGTACTTGCTATGACTATTACTATGTGGTTTTCCCGTTACCGCGAGTTCAGAGCCGATGCAGGCGCCGCTCAACTGGTAGGCAAGCATAAAATGCGCGCAGCATTATTACGCCTACAAAGTAGTAAGGAAACACCCGATATGCCAAGCGAAATGGCCGCCTTCGCTATTAATTCAGGAAAAATTCAGAAACTGTTTTCAAGTCATCCACCCCTTGCTGACAGAATAAAGGCATTGGAGTAAACATTAAGTAACACGGTGCTTGCTTTATAGACTTAATTGACTGTTACCTCATATACTTGGCTAAACAGCGGATTAGTTTGTGGGCGCCAGTCTCCGCCTTTTACGCTCACATTTGCTACTCCAAGGCGAGCGAGGGAGTCTAGGCTATAATAGAAACCGAAATAATCGTAAGCTTGGTATATAGCCTCATAGTTGCCAAGCTGACCATAATAAGGAATGTTTTTGTCCATTTGGGGACTAACACGAGAATACAATTCGTCTTCTAAATAAATGATGTATTGCAAGCGTTGTTCTGGACCGAACTCTTCACATTTACCATACATATTGAGCACTTCATTTTTATCACAGCGCGACTTTACGCCTGTGCCGCCCATACCCAATCTGCGCCTAACTTCGGTAGTCGAAATAATTGCTTCAAAACCTTCACGCCCGAATGTTGTGCCGGGTTTGACAGACTCAGCATAAGCTTGTTGCATAAGCGAACGGAAATTTGCCTGTTTAGGGCCGCCATGAAAGACCACCAGCGAATTCGCATTTAAGATTTTTTCATTACCTGACAAAAACACATAGTTAGCACACGAAGAAACACAATAGTCGACAACTTCAACCGACATTTTGTGTATATTGATAAAATTTCCCAACATCATACCGGCATGCAAATCGCCGCCTAAACTTCTAATTAATAAACGGTCGCCAGGCTGATACAAGGCAATTACTTTTTCTACCTTTTCTCGGTCTATTGTCCCCGAATAGAAGATTTCACCGGTGTCATTGCGGCTCACGCCCGTTATGGTTTTTTCGAGTACAGTAGAAAAACCGAAAGTCAGTAAACCAAGCACAACGAAAAAGAATATAAAATAAATGGCGGTTGCACTTGAAATATACCTTCTCCCGTTGTTGTGCATAATGAATATATAGATTTAATTAACCATTGCTTTTTGCTGTGAGTAAGCTTAAACAACATTGTTGTTGTGCATCTTTACGCCACTTGTTTTGTACTATTATATTGCGAAACTAGATTGCTAATAACCAAAACATGGCACAATTATTACTTTGCCACTACACTAATAAACCAATTAATTCTTTGCTAAAGCAGTTGAGTATTCCCATCTAAGCGGCGTACAATCAACATTAACTGGTAACAATAAGAACTTTACACTTTGACAAAAGCAGCCCAAACATCTACGCATAGTGCCAACAGTCTTAAAGAGGTTTATCTTGTAGGCGGTGCGGTGCGTGATCAATTATTAGGCTTAAGGTCTCATGACAAAGATTATGTAGTAGTAGGGGCTAGCGTTTCGCAAATGCTGGCATTAGGGTATAAATCGGTTGGAAAAGACTTCCCTGTATTTTTGCATCCGCAAACCAAAGAGGAATATGCCTTAGCGCGCACCGAACGCAAAATTGGTGCCGGATATACTGGGTTTAGGATAGATGCAAGCGAAAACGTGACGCTTGAGGAAGACTTAGCAAGACGCGACCTAACCATTAACGCAATGGCGCTATCAACTAAAGGCAACCTTATCGATCCCTTTAATGGTAAGACGGATCTTGCAAACAAGACCCTTAGACATACCACAAATGCTTTTACTGAAGACCCGGTAAGAGTGCTGCGCCTTGCCCGATTTTTAGCACGTTACGGTAAACAATGGTGCATTCATCCAGACACTAAAATACTCGTAAAGCAAATACTTGCAGAGGGTGAACTCGACCATTTAGTGGCTGAGCGGGTGTGGAAAGAAACTGAAAAAGCTCTTAACGAGAACGAACCCGAACTATATTTTGAAATACTCAACGAATTAGGCGTGTTAGCGGTCTTATTTCCAGAGTTGTTTGCAATGATTGGTGTGCCGCAGTCGCCGCAACATCATCCTGAAGGTGACGTTTTTGTGCATACCATGTTAGTACTAAGCAGAGCCGCTGAACTAGGGTTTGATTTACCCACAAGATTTGCAGCTCTCACCCACGACTTTGGTAAAGCAAGCAGTTTTCGACAAAGAGGCACTTTACACGGCCATGAAGAAACAGGTGTTCCCATTGTTGAAGTCTTTTGCGAACGTTTACGCATTCCAAACAAGTTAAGAGAATTGGCGATACTAACCTGTGACCATCATTTACGGTGCCATCGTTTGTTGGAGCTTAAACCCAAAACGCTGCAAAAACTCATTATTGAAAGTTTTAATGCGGTTAAACAACCCGAGCGATTCATGCAGTTTTTAAAAGCGTGTCAGTGCGATGCACAAGGGCGCGGACCAACACTTATTAATAGACCTTACCCACAGCTTGAATATGCAATGTATTTACAAAGTAATTTGCATAGTCTCAACACCAAAGAAGTGGTAAGTCACGCAATAGCGCAAGGTAAGGTGGGCCCAGACTTAGGCGAAGCTGTGCGCATAGCACAAATTAATTGTATCGTAGATGCTATTAGCACCTACAAAAAAAAATAGGCCAAAAAGAAAGCAGCACACTATATTTTGTTAGGAGGAAAACCTTCAAAAGGCCCTGCTAAATTTGGAACCTAAAGCTATTTTGTAATTCATGATCCAAGCGGCGCTATTGTTTTTAATCTACTCTTATTGGCAAGCTTACAAGGCACAAAAATGAAAAATAACTCGTTTTACGCAAGTGCCTTATTCGTGACCCATTTTCCCCAATTTGGCTTTTTTTAATGCCAAGTATATGTTGTCTTGCAGCTTATCTTTGAAATGACTGATAAACCATCTTGTTGATTTTTTAACTGCTCGGTTTGGGGAAAAAATAAAGGCTGGATCATATTTAATCTTTTTTTCAAAAGGTAGTATAACCACTTTATCATTCAATTTTTCTGCCAGAGGGAAAGGATTCATTAACACTATTCCAACGCCATTTTCCACTAACTTTAATGCTGACAATGAGTTATTAGTTTCTAAAATAATATTAGGTTTTATATCCATTTTTTTGAATAAGGTTTCAAGCTTAGATCTTGCTGAATGTCTTTTTGTTAATCCTATCAAAGGCATATCTTTTAGATCTTCAACTTTTATAATCAAATTCTGAGCTAGTGGGAAGTGGCTTGGTAGGAAACAGGCCATGAACGAATACCCAAATGGCTCTCTCAAAATATCATGTGTATCTATTTCCATATCAGAAATACCTATGTCTACCTCATTTTTAGCCACTTTATCTATAACAATAGTTGATATTGCGACTTCGAGTTCTATGCGAACATTTTCATGAACTTTTAGAAAAGAAGCTATTACAGATTGAATGAAACCTGATGAAAAATTTGGCGGTGCAGCAATTTTAAGGGTCATAGGTGAATGTCGAGAAACGGACTCTTCTCTTAGATTATCCAACATCAAAAAAAAAGCTGAGGTTTCTGCCTTAATTCGATGAGCTTCTTCCGTAGCAATAATGGACTTGCCACTGCGCTCAAAAAGTTTTGTTCCCAATTTATATTCTAGATTTGAAATAGCCCTACTAATTGCAGGTTGAGATTTACCAATTTGCCGCGCCGCGCCAGTTATTGAACCTTGCATTATGCATGCATGCAATGCCCGAAACTCTTGAATACTCCATTCTTCTCTTTTCATAAATATGTTTATTATTTTGACTAGAATGAACATGAATTTATAACATTTATGCATGCATATCAACTATCCATAACATAATTAGATCACTAAACTAGATCTTCACACAAGCGGGCGTTAATAATCTTATTGGGATGCAAACCAGCCATGCAAAACAACAGTATATTTAGGACAGCAACAAATGTGCTAGACCTAAGTCCCTCTTTTGATAAAGCACATGTATATTTACCATCATGTTTCTGCGATAAGCGCATTCCAATAGCCAGCACTTTGGGGGAGATAAGTAATATTTTTCCGTCAGTAAATACAACCCATACGAATATTCCCACACTTGTATTGTTACCCGGCAGCATGGGTATGCCCTTAGATACCGAAAAAAAGATTCGTGAACGTTGTTGCGAGATAAATTCGATTGCTCTTATAACGCTCAATACGCATGCAATCGAAAACCGCCCAAAATATTTATCTCCAGCTTCTAGGGAGGTTTATGAAGAAATTCATAGACTACGAGTTGCAGAAGTTGATCAATTTATCAATCGACTCTCTGATATACAGTGGGTTGATGAGAGCAAGATGATACTTATGGGAATATCAGAAGGAGCGGTAGCTGCTGCTACATACCAAAACTTTCAATTTGGACTTCGTATTATAAGTTCTTGGTCGTGTGAAGAAAACTACTTTACAGAAAAATTCAAACTAGGCGGGGATTTGTCTACTTGGTTTCTAAATATTATAGGCTATCAAGACCAGTTTTTTGGCGTGAACGCTGACTTAAGCGCCGGCAATAAGGTAACTGGGCATGGTTCAGAAATATTGAAATTACACCCCTATAGCAAAATAGTCATTCTACCAAAAGCCCGACACCGCATATTTGAGGATTCACCTTTAGCCCTTCAAGAAATTACCAGTTTTATAGGGCTATGGCTTTTTGAAATGAAAAATCGAGATTCGACCAATAAAACAATGAATAAGCAAATGACTTAAATTTGCGACAACATAAAATAGAAAAGGTAAAACTAAGATGAATAAATCCGCCGACTTAAAAAAGTACCAGAAGCTAATTATTGCGTCATCTATAGCTGCGGCTTTGGGAGGTATTTCAAGCCACGCCTCAGCACAAAGCGAAACACTCACACAAGATATAAAAAGTATTGAAAGAATAAGCGTTCTCGGATCGAATATTCGTCAAATTGATACACAAAGCGCAGCACCGGTTCAATATATCGGTAGGGACAGCATTGAACTGAGCAGTATCGGTTCAATCTCTGATCTCGTTTTAAACATACCGGCTAACGCGGGCTCTGTAGTAAATCCTGTTAGCGGGGCGAATATTGGCTCGTCAAATTTCAACATACGTAATTTAGGTTCTGGGTCCACGCTTGTATTAATAAATGGGCGCAGAGCAGGTAAGAGCCCTTTGAGTGACAATTTAGGTAATCAATTTTACGATTTGAATCAATTGCCTTTGTCTATGGTGAAAAGCGTTGATATACAAACAGATGGTGCGTCGGCTATTTATGGCTCGGAAGCTGTAGCTGGTGTGGTTAATATAGTCACCCGTAAAGGTTTTGAGGGCGTAGAAGTAAGTGCCCGTTATGAGGATGCGAGTAATCAAACAGAAACTATTAATTTTGCTTTTGGTAGTAATAGTGATCGTGGTTCTTTTGGCTTATACGCAACAGCTTATAATGGCAGTATCAACTACCGTTCTGATTTCGATTTCATTGTTGAACGTTCTGGCGGTGCATTAACATCAAGCAGTGGCTCACCAGATGAATATCGCACTTTAGACCCCATAACTAACGAATTTGGCAGTAACAAAGTTATTGACCCTTTTTGCGCAGAAGCTGGACAAGTGGTTGACGGAAACAATTGTCGGTATAACTTTTTTGACCATACAAGTCCAATCCCGAAGAATAATCGCCTTTCGATTTTTGCTGAATTTGACTATGATCTCGGTGAAGTATTCGGTTTTGAAGAAATAAAAACATATGGTGAAATAAGCTATGCAAGAAACACTACGACACGTGCTTTTGGTCCACAGATAAACGGAAATGGCGAATACAACGGTCGTTTTTTAATTCCTAGTAGTCACCCCTTTAATTTCTTTGTAGAAGATGCAAATGGCCTACAGTATGTCGATCCAACCACGGCAACAGGAGCTGAATTTTGGCAACAAAATCCGGGTGCGGCGGCCAATTTGACAACCAGTGGAAGCTTTCGGCCAATAGGTGCAGCAATAGCTGGCAGAAATGGAAACGGTAATGATTATGTCAATAACTCTGACCGCCATATGATTGGTATTGATGCATTTAGAGGAGATTGGAGTGTTTCAGCGTGGTATCAAAAATATGAACACGAGAATAGATTTATAGCAGAAGGCGATAGCATCGCCAGTGCATTACAAGCTGGTTTAATGAACGGTACGCTTAACCCCTTTGGTATCGCATATGCTTTACCAGAGTTTGTTTCTCCTAAAAACGGATTTAGTACCGCAGGTCATGATATAGAGCGCTACAATAGCGAAATTGGGTATATAACTATTAATGAGCGTACAAGTTCACAACAGACCGTCGATTTTGTCGTAAGCAACGGCGAAATTTTTGAGTTAGATGCTGGATATTTAGGTATCGCATTTGGTTACCAGAATCGCAAAGAAACTTTTACTTTTACACCTGACAGAATAACAAGTTCTGGTTTAGGCAGTGTTGCGTCCTCAAGATCGCTCTTAGTTGATGGCGAAACAGCTGTCGATTCAGTGTTTGTGGAATTGGCAATACCCGCTATGGAAAATTTGGATTTACAACTTGCTTTACGCTACGAAGATCATGGAGAAGAAATAGGCACCACTACCGATCCTAAAATTGCTGCATTGTATAAATTAACAGATGACCTGCTATTGCGAGCTTCATTTGGTTCATCTTTTCAAGCTCCTACGGCAATTCAAACAGGCGGCATAACAAGCTCTGCTGGCGTTGATTTTCTAACAGCAAATGGACAGGTAACCTGCAGTACGAATAACGCCCAACCCGGGGATTTCATTTCAGACACTTCAGCTAGAGTTATCGGTAAATTAAGCCCGCAATCAGCTGACAATTTTAACTTAGGCATAGTATGGCAACCGACAGATAAAAGTAGCGTGTCGGTAGATTACTGGCAATATGATTACAAAGGTCTTATTGTAAATGCTCAATCGGCGCAAGCAGTTTTAGATAGCGATTGCAACGATGGAATATTGAATGATCCTAATATTACTAGAGCGTCTGACGGTGTACCTTTATTTATTGCGACTTCGCTGGAAAATGCAGACAGTGCGAAAACTGATGGTATAGATGCTAAGTTTTCCTATGGTTTTGCAAATGATATAGG
>JBLHMY010000074.1:0-10765 GCA_047621065.1 Glaciecola sp.
CCGGTGGCCATAATGATTGAACGGAAACCCTCGGCTGTATCTTTGTCCCACACATCGCCCGCTTCTTCAAACGCTGCCCAAGTGTCTGCACCCATCGTTTCCGACCACAAATAACTATAATAGCCGGCCGAATAAGCATCAGACGAGAACAGATGATTAAACTGAGGCAGGCGGTGACGCATCACTATTTCTTTTGGCATGCCTATTTTCGCCAGCGTTTCGCGTTCAAATGCGTCCGGATCGGTAACCGGTTCTTCGCGGTTATGCAGCATCATGTCGACAATTGCTGAGGACAAATATTCGACAGTCGAAAAGCCTTCGTTGAAGGTTTTCGATTTGTTGATTTTGTCTACTAGCTCTTGTGGCATAGGTTTACCAGTTTCAGCGTGTTTTGCGTAAGTATCAAGAATATAACGGGTCAACAACCAATTCTCGTTCACCTGACTTGGGTATTCTACGAAGTCGCGCGGCGTTCCGGCTAGGCCAGGGTACGTGATATCATAGTTTAGATAATGCAGCGCATGTCCAAATTCGTGGAACAGTGTTGTGGCATCATCTAGGCTAATAAGCGTAGGTTGCCCGTCGCCTCCCTTAACGAAGTTGTTGTTGTTTGACGCCAACACATAATTATTCTTGCCGCCTAAATCATATTGACTACGATAGGTTGTCATCCATGCACCAGAGCGTTTGCCTTCACGAGCAAAGTTGTCTAGATAAAACAGTCCAATTACCTTGTCGCCACGCTTAACCTCAAACGTTCTAACTTCTGGGTCAAACACAGGAACGGTGCCGGTGTTGTCGTTAAACTCCATGCCATACAGTTTGCCAGCCGCGTCAAACATTGCATCAACCATGTTGTCGAGCTTGAAGTAAGGCTTTATCTCGGCTTCGTCTAGATCATACTTTACCTTGCGGACCTTCTCTGAATAGTAGCGATAATCCCACGGAGCTATCGTAATACCTGCATTTTCAGCGTCGGCAACTTCCTGCATGTCGGCTACTTCTTCGGTCACTCGACCAATTGCTGCGGGCCAAACTTTCATCATAAGGTCCATAGCCGCTTCTGGCTCTTTCGCCATTGTGTCGGCCATGCGGTAGTGAGCATGTGTTTTGAAACCCAGCACCTTTGCACGGTCAGCGCGCAGCTTTAAGATTGCAGTAATGGTCGCATTTGTGTCATTTTGGTCACCGTTGTCGCCGCGGTTGATATAAGCGTTATAAACGGTTTCACGTAGGTCACGTCGGGTAGAGTTTTGCAGAAACGGTTGCATCACTGAACGTGTGTTTTTCAGCGCCCAGCCTTCTTTGTCTTGTGCCTGTGCTGCGTCTTTAATAGACGCAATAAAGCTGTCAGGTAATCCGGCTAAATCGGCTTCATCGGTTAAATATATATATGTTTCTTCATCTGCCAGCACTTTGTTGGAAAACTCATTGAAGGCTTTCGACAATTCGGTATTGAGCGTGATTAGTTTTTCTTTTTCAGCACCGTCTAGTAGCGCACCGTTGCGAACGAGTTGCTCGTAATTGCGTTCTACTAAACGCAGTTGTTGTGCATTTAAGCCAGCGGCTACTCGCCCATCATAAACCGCTTTAGTTTTTACAAGTAGTTTGGGATCGAGCGTTAGTTGATTAAAGAAAGCAGAAATTTTCGGCAACCATTCACCTTGAATTTTGCGTATTTTTTCATTTGATAGGTTACTGGAATGTACGCCCCATATGGAGAACAGCTCGTCTGCGGAATTGCCAGCGAGTTCCATTGGAATAGTAAAGTTTTCGAACGTTGCAGGCGCTGGATTGTCGCGTATCGCGTTAACTTCCAACTCGACCTCGTCCATGACCGCTTGAAAAGCCCCCGGAAAATCAGAAATGTTAACCTTGTCCCATGCCGGTACTCCGTCATAAGGTCCAGTCCATGTCTGCAGTACGCTATTGCTTGTTGTTGCGTCGTTTACAGCTTGCATTACGCTAGCTTCAGTTAATTCGGCTGCAGTTACTTTTTTGCTATGATTGTCAGCCATTGCTGGTGTAGCGCTTATGCCCAAAAGTGCGGCACTGGAAACGCCCAGGATTAATTTACGGCTGGAAATGGTGAATCGCATTAATGTTTCTCCAAATAGTTTGACCTATATTCAGGCCTCTAAAAAGGCGCCTGTGGCGCCGTTACTAACACCTTAGAGTAAACGATGTACCTTATCTATTCAACATTCGCTGATTTTGCCTTTTTTTTGTACTATGGTGGTGCTTATCACAGTAGATTTATGAGAATGCGTGCGATGCCTATTTAATGAGTATCTGCTTACCCAGCAGCCTTTTAGAATATGGCGCAAATGCTAACATGAGAATACTATGATTAAGACTAATGACGACATCACCGGCGGTGATATAAGTGCCAATGAAACCGATGGCAGCGGAGGGCTTCACGGCATGTCTTATCGCGATGTCGCTATGCACAAAGTCATGCTTCAAGATCTTATTCGCACCGAGGCTTACGAGAAATCTATAAAGGCAGTCGTAAAGCCTAGTCACAGTGTTCTCGATTTTGGCTGCGGTAGTGGTGTGCTATCGATGTTTGCGGCACGTGCGAAGGCCAACAAAGTGATTGCGGTAGACCGCTAGCCTTTTATTAAGAACGCAAAAGGCATTGCTCTTGAGTATAGGACAAATTAACGCTATCAACTAGCTTCTATAACAGTTGCATTTTAGGGTGGTTTTGTGTTTACTCATTTGTGATATTAGAAAAATTAGCGAAATCTTTGCCGTTGAGGTGAATGAGTAAACTGGCTGTTAGTACTGAAATATTGGTAGTGAGATGCTAAACGCCTTGCCTCAGAATATAAAATATTCAAGCATCATGATGTTTCTTTTATGTCACGCGCCAAAGTCAAAGTCAAAGTCTCTTTGGATAGTGACATCATCAAAAATAGCTGTTTGATCTACAATATCAAGAGGCGGTGCTCGGGTATTGTTGCCAGTGATGGGTGAGTCATGTTTGTCTAAATACGACAATATCTTGTGGATGATGGCAGGCTCTGTGATACAAGCAATTATCGTCACATTGTGTTTTTGGCATTTCTCGCATTCGGTAATGTCGATGTTAAATACTCGTTTTAGACGCTGTGCAGTCCCTGCTAGCCATGTCATTCCTCTGGCGTGATAGGGTTTGATGGGTTGACTGACTTCCAGGTTTTTTAGTTTAGAGCTGTTCTTACCGCGTTGTGATGCTGTTACTTGTGCCCTAAGATTGCTATTGGGGGCGAACACCCCAAACTAGCGGGTAATCCGAATCTAGTCAAATTTAGTCGTGGTGGCGGAATAAGAGCGGCTAACTTGCCAATAAAATCGATGGCGTCGAAGAATACATGAGTTCACGCCGGTTATCGATTCCATCACGATATGGGGTCTTCAATTCATATCGCACTTTTCCATGGTCAGTCGTGCTCAAACGCCGCTCACTTATAGCGGGGCGACTAATGTAACGGCAAAGTCTTTCTAGTTTTTCAGGCTCGTGTGTATTGGCGAACTACTTCACACTTAGTGCCTGCATGTAGAGAAAATCCACTTGTATTGGCTAACTGACCATACTCGCCTTCATTGCTTGCAGGTAGGGTTTGCAAAGTAAACACTTTCTGCCCTTATTGAGGACCCTTAGCGATGCGATAGCTGACCGAGTTAATCCGGATGGACGCCCCGGAGTTGCAGTAAACTGTCCATCCGGATTAACTTCATCATCTAGAGGTAAATTAAGGTAGCTGTTTTCCATATCGCGCTCCACTAAACCCACTTTCTTTAAATAGCGGGCAATACGTTGACTAACGGTATGGACTATCGCGACCATATCGCATTGAGATGGGGCTTTGATGCGGGTAAAGGTGGTGCCACCCCATGGATTTTCACTTATTGCGCCTTCCAAAAACAGCATGTGGAAGTGGATATTCAAATTGAGCGCGCTGCCAAAACGCTAAATCAGCGCAACAGCGCCTGTTTTCGTTTGTTTATTGGAAAAGCCGCCTTTGCTAACAATGTGAGTAGAAATAGCGCGGTGAATAATCCCTATCACCTTGCTTAACTCACTTGGGTATCTTGCCAATAGCAATCGAAGTGGAATAGGTAAGCTCAGCACCCATTGGCGAACTGGATAGCCGCGTAGCACATCATCTACCAACAATGCTGCACTTATCGCCATTCTTCTAGCACCACAGCTCGGGCAGAAGCCCCTACGTTTGCAACTAAACGCGACTAACTTTTCATGCTTGCAATCACCGCATACCACGCGCAAGAAAACGTGCTCAAGTCGACCGCAACGTAGAAAGTCATCAAATTCACGTTCGACATACTTGGGTAAGTACTTGCTTTGCTCGGCTAAGTTTGCAGCAAACTCTGGGTTATAACGCTCTACCAGTTGGTACAACAAAGTGGTCTCTGGGCGATGTCGTTTGTACTTTTGTTCTTGCTGTATTGCCAGCACATCCTTCATCCTTGAATAGTGGCATTCAAGGATGTCAAACAAGAGGTCAGAAAACGACTGAACAATGAGCCTTATTTTGGGATAAGCAGTATTGCCGTATGGGCTTGAACGACCGCTTCCAAGAACGAAAACTCAAAATTCGGCAATAACCGGTTATCGAGGGCATTGAAGTCATTTCCAGCAAAAACTCAACGGCAGTTAACTGCACATTTAAGACCGTCATCAGATTATTCTTGCAACGTTGACAAATGGCACTGCCCAGTAATTGGGCTTTGGATTTTCTCAGTTTCACACATTAATACACTCGCACAGTTAGGTTTAGTAAGTTTGATAGTAAGGGCTAACGGCGGTTGTTCCCTCTATAGGGGCTTGACTACTCGACTCTATTGAGTCTCTTTTTTGCCCTGCACCATTCTCCCAAACGTGGAAGCATCAGATAAAAAATTCTGAAAACCCCTAGGCGACTAATCTATTGTTCGCAATTGTTAGGCCTTTGTTAGGCCTTTGTTCCAATGACTTCATCCGCGATGCGCTTTTCTACCAATGAAGCGGTTATCACTCCTACTAATTTTCGTTCTTTCGATACCACACATGCCACTTCAGAATCATTATTACGTAGTGAGCGTAATACTTCGATAAGACTTGCCGTGCTTTGAACAGTAAGCTTAATCAAAGAATCTGCAAACGTTGTTAAAACGCTACCATCATCTATTGAATTTTTAAATTTATATATCTCATCCTGTTTTGTTTGTACCTCCCCGTTTCCATCGGAGTTGCCTTTGAATAATGATATGGGCAAAAGGCACACAAACTCTCCATTTGCTCTTTTTACTTCAAAATATTCAATGTTTGGAAGAGCACTGATATATTCTTCTATCGCATGTAAACCATAATAATTTTTTTTATCCAGATTAAAACTGAGACGTTTTGCTGCAAACCGGTGGGTTTCGGAAACACGAAAGAGATCTGGCATACTTTCCTTCTCATTTCCTGGAAACTCCTCAATAGCGTCTGTTGCTTTTAGTTGAATTGAATTAACCGGAGCTTCTAATTTGCCCTCAAGCTCAATCCCAAAACCTTTGAACTTTGCAATGTACCCGCCGACCACTAACGCAATTAGGATGGGCAGTATGGATATTGCTACCCACTGGGCTTCCAACTTTAATATTACTGATCCTTTGGACTGCATGTATAGGAAGAATCCTAGAAATAATAAGGATAGCAACGTTGAGCCGGTTAAGATGGCGTGTTTTATTAATATATTAATCATATACTTTTGTACCAAGGGCCCAATAAGAAGCCTAAATACTTGGCTAAGGTTAGCAAGGGGTGAGCGCAAGCCAAGTGTTTTTTTGCGCCTGTTGCTTTGGACTCCCCAACTTTTACTAGACAATCTTTGGGTGAGAAAAATAGGTATTCTTGAACTGACCAGATAAATCAACCACTTTTAAGCATTTCCAAGTCCCATTTCTAATATAGTAGGGAATCCTTGAATACGCTATGATATTAGCCACTTTTTTGAAGGCAAATCATGGCAATCTACAACGAAGAAAAAATTATGGTCGTAATTAGAGACTTTTTTGAGAGGTAGAAAAACTTATAAAAATTTTGTTTGGCACTCCCGTTCCGGTGTTAGGCCTTATTTTAATTTGCATCCAAAACTGATCCACCGTAAGGGTCTTTGGTGCACCACAGACACCAAGAATTAAAGAGTGTTGCTAAGGGTAAAATTATACACAACAGTTACCGCAGCAATTAATACCGTCACCACCACCGTTTTTAAAACTGTCAAAGCTTGCATCGGTATAACCATAAGTTGCCCATACTGTAAAAGTATCACTCAAAGCAATATTAATAACTGCCTCAAACCCCCTAGAAGTGACTTCTCCCACATTAATAAGGATGATACCCAGCAACTCAATGTTCTGGTCAAGTCCAACCACTACACTTTTTATCTATATTTCCAAAAGATCTATCTTTATTTACAAAAACGAGGCTAAATTTAAGAAGTCCACTTTTCAACATTATTTGAAACCCACTTACGGTGTTAGTTCAACTAAACACGTTAATTAAGGTGACAAGTTGCCATAGTTGGGCTTAAAATAGACACCCTTTTGAGCAGTAGAGTATTTGATGTGAGCGAAAACGAAAGCGCGAAAAAACAGCAGCCCGGATTTTTTGGGAACCTAATTTTCAATATCGCCATCCCTGTCATTATAATGACCTACGCCAGCAGTGACGAATATTTAGGGCCAGCGTGGAGCATAGTAGTAGCACTTGCTTTTCCACTCACTTATGGCTTGCTCGAGTTAAAGAAAACCAAAAAAGTAAACATGTTTTCAATACTGGGAATTGTAAGCGTTTTACTCACCGGTGGAATAAGTTTACTCAAACTGCCGGCTGAGTATATGGCCATAAAAGAAGCGGCTATTCCGGCAGCTATAGGCCTTGCCGTACTTATCACCCAGTTCACCCAAAAACCATTAGTTAAAGCGTTAATACTAAACGACCAGCTAATTAATTGGGACAAACTCAATAGACGATTGGAAGAAAAACAAGCTGTAGACATTTTTAATGCTAAAGTAGCAGTAAGTTCATACATTGTTGCTAGTTCGTTTTTTTTATCATCAACATTGAACTATGCCCTAGCCAAATGGATATTAGTATCTGAGCCTGGTACCAGCGCTTATACCGAAGAAATAGGCAGAATGACCGCCTTAAGTTATCCGGTCATAGTTATTCCTAGTATGGTTTTATTAGTCACCGCCCTCATTTATTTGTTTAGACAAATATCAAAAGTAACCGGCGATCCTGTTGAAGATTTTATGCAGCAGTAAAGTAATCTCACTCGCAATACAAAAAAAACGCCTGTTTGAATAAGCAGGCGTTTTTGTATCTACCAAATATAGGTTTAGTGCGCTTTTTCAAGCAGGGTAAATATTTTATCTGCAATATCAGTATTATTCTGATTGCCCGCAAACATTTGCGCGCCTGGACCAAAGGCAAATACCTCAACATCAACCGCTGTATGGCCCGATGTAGTCCACCCGGTATTTGTACGCGTGTTCACAATGGCTTTTAGCACTGCTTGAATATCGCGAGAGGACATATTGGAATTAATCTCGCTTAGACTATTAATCTCTTCATTGTTTAATGCAAAACCAAACATGTCTGAAACATACTGTCCTTTATCCGGCTGCTCATTTATTTCTAAAGCCATACTAGGAATAGACTTCTTAAAGTTTTTAATAAAGGCAGCGTCCCACCTGTATTCGCTAACTGCGCCAATGGTGAGGCCTCCGGTACTATGATCAGCTGTTAATATAACCAAAGTATCTGGATGCTTTTCAACATAATCAACCAAGTATTCCATGGTTTTAGCAAGGTCGTGCATTTCAGCCATAGCAGAGGCAATATCGTTGCCATGACCTGCCCAATCAATTTGGCTAGCCTCTAATAACAGAAAATAACCAGAGTCATCAGTATCAGCATCTAAATAAGGCACTATTGCTTTGGTTAGTGTATGCAAGCGTTCTGGGTCAGTGTCGTCTAATGCCCAAGGTAGGCTTCGATCGCCAAACAAACCCAACACAGGAACACTTGGATTTATGCTCGATAATTGATCGTAAGAATCAATATATTGATAGCCATCGGCTTCAAATAATTCAACTAGGTTTCGGTCTTCGCGAATAAAGTGGCTCCACCCTGCTCCCAACATAATGTCGGCTAAATGTTCACCGTTTATTCTGTCATCATAAAAACTGTCTGCTATTTGTGAATAGTTACCACGGGCTTCATTGGCAACCATATACGACGCCGGTGTTGCATGCACTATATGACTGGTAACGGCTAAACCCGTTTTTAAGCCTAGTTTATGAGCACGATGTAACACCGTTTCAAGAGGCTGCTTGTTAACGTCCATTCCTATTGCACCATTATAACTTTTTTTGCCTGTTGCCATGGCGGTTGCACTGGCAGCCGAGTCGGTTATTACACCAGATTGCTGATGCGGGTAGGTACGAGAAGTGCCCACTAAAATATAGTCAAAAATAGTGGTTTCTACCTCTTGGGTAGCGGTGTTATCCATATAATAACGGTAAGCCGATACGTAAGCAGGCCCCATGCCGTCTGCTACAACCATAATAATGTTTTTGGGCGCTTCACTTGAAGGTTGTATGGAAACGTTGTGATCATTTTTTTGGTTTTTTTGTGCCTTAGAGTCTACGTCAACAATAATGCAACTTGCTAACGAAAATATAGATATTGTTACAAAAGCAATTTTACTCACTGAAGTCAAAAGATGTGTTGTCATAAAAGTTCCAATTAAACCGATTAATGTAATCGTGGTGGTAATACAATTAGCTAATTATCCATTTTAGTATACAACAAAAAGTGTAAGGACTATTTAGTGTCTTTGTAAAATCGTGTATGAATATATTAATATATTAATGTTACATGTTTATAATGTTGATAAGGCTTTTATCTATTCTTTGAACAGATAAACTAAGCTTTGTGTTTAACCCACGTATCTTTATAATTTAGGCATTAAGCTGTTTAAGCTAACAGCTTTGTACAAAAGCACTTTCATTTCACTATACTTTAGTATAATTTTAATTGTCGTAAAAAGATAATACACAAACAAAGGATCTCCTTAATTTGAATTTAGCTAAGATCGATTTAAATTTGCTGGTTTATTTAGATGTACTACTGCGTGAAGGCAGTGTAACTAAAGCGGCTAACCAAATGGGTATTACGCAGCCAGCAATGAGCAATGGCTTAAAACGGCTACGCGATTTATTTAAAGATCCCTTGTTAGTGCGCACAAGCGCTGGTATGACAGCAACCAAACGAGCACTAGAGCTAAAACCTATAATACGTAAAGTATTGAACGAACTAGAATCGAACATCCAACCAGAAGTAGAATTTGACCCTTTTGTTAGCAAGCGCACATTTAGAATAATGACAAGCGACTACGCAGAATCTACCCTTTTACTTGGCCTTATAAGCAAGCTTACTTTGTTGGCGCCCAATATTACCCTAGACTTAATTACCCCTAGCGACGTTACTTTCCACGATGTTGAACATGGCAAAGTCGACATGGCCATTAACCGATTTGAAGAACTTCCTTCATCTTTTCATCAAAAAATTATTTGGCACGATACGTTTTCGTGCGTAATGAAAAGTGATCACCCTAACGCCTGCCAGTTCACATTAAAAAACTACCTTAGCAGCCAACATATTTGGGTCAGCAAAACCGGCTTTGGCGTGGGCGTTGGCATAGACCCAACCGAGGTACAAAAGCTGGGTTGGGTAGATGCAGAATTATCAAAGCTTGGCGAAAAAAGAGATATTAGAGTATTTACTCGCCACTACAATGCGGCCCTGCAAATAGCCAAAAACCAAAATTTAATAGTTACGCTGCCAAGTAAAGTCGCTAAAACATTTGCTAATGATCCGGCTGTAAAAATACTGCAACCTCCGTTTAATATTCCCCCTATTACTCTTAAAATGACCTGGAGTGCGCTTTTACATAATGATGCCGGGCATATATGGCTGCGTAATTTGATCGGCGAGGTAGCCGACGAATTAACTAAAAAACCCGCACACTCTTAAATTAGTTCGATTTACGCTTTTCAGTTGACGGCTATTCCAAACAAGGTTACATTCTTAGCATTAAAAATAAACTTAGAATTGAAATGATAATGCGTTTAACATACTTATTGCGTAAGAATATTGTCTCTATCCTACTGCTCCTATTGCCTAAGAAAAAAGCCAACGGGTAGCGTTTATATAAATTTTTCTAAACCCGTGTAAATCACGGGTTTTTTTATGTCTTTTTTTGTTAAAATGTATTTACGTTAGCGTCATTAACAAATGGCTCCTACTAAATAGCATCTAATAACCAGTCCCTAGGGGAAAAAATGAACAATCAAGTTATTATTTTCGATACAAGTTTACGCGACGGCGAGCAAGCGCTCCCTGCCAGCCTTAATGTGCGAGAAAAACTCCAGATTGCCCTTATGCTGGAGCGCCTAGGCGTAGACATTATTGAAGCTGGCTTTCCGGTATCTTCGCCAGGCGATTTTAAGTCAGTGCAGCTTATTGCAAAAGAAATCAAAAATGCTCGCGTGTGCGGCTTGTCTCGTGCTTTGGCAAAAGATATTGACGCATGTGGCGAAGCGCTATCTGTGGCCGATGATTTTAGAATACACACATTTATTGCCACTTCAGACATTCATGTAGACACCAAGCTTCGTAAGTCTCAAGACGAAGTGGTTGAAATGGCCGTTAAGGCCATTA
>JBLHMY010000075.1:0-10477 GCA_047621065.1 Glaciecola sp.
CGATAAGAAAAGCGCTGATTTTGTTGGCGGAAAACTGGCCGACTTACAAAGTGTGGCCAACGCTAGCAGCTCTAGTATAAATTTATCGAACATAAGTTCGCTCAGTATGTCGCAATCATCGCTTGATATTTTTGTGCGCGTAAATGTATATGAAACACCACAAAGCGGAGATAAACAGCCATGGGCGGGCGGGCTTAAAGACGTGTTAATAAAAAAGTTTACACTCGTTAATAATGGCGGAAACTTTTTATTAAGACAAACGCTATCATTGCCCGTGTCTCTCGAACTAGGAAGAGGTGAGTTATATACGGCTTTTGATTTACAACACAATGCAGGTTTGTTTGTGGAAGAGTTTGGACACTTCGTACTGATGAATATTGTCACGGGTGATATTAAATTAGAGCAGACCTTCAACAGTCCAATACGGGGCATTAATTATGCCCAAGGTCAGTTGCAATTGACTTACGACAAGATGTTTGAAGTCTATCAACTTACCCATTTGCAAGGCATGACGAGCATGCAAATATTGTTTGGTAAAAATGACTATGCGGGCTATGAAAACGAAGAGTATTTATGGCAAACATCTGTATCTAGCGAAGCGCAATCTCCTAAATACAGCGTTATACCGCTGGTTATGGGCAGTTTAAAAGCCTCTATGTTGGCGCTTATAGTGGCTTTACCGCTTGCCTTAGGTGCGGCTATTTACACTGCTTATTTTGCACCACCTCATATTCGTAACGCGATTAAGCCCAGCATAGAAATGCTAGAAGCGATTCCGTCTGTTGTGATTGGATTTATAGCGGCGGTGTGGTTAGCTCCCTTTGCCGAACAATACCTAATTTCTATTTTCTCGGTAATTATTTTACTCCCCTTCGTGGTCTTAATTATTGCCGCCATTCATGGGCTTTTACAAAGTAAAATTGCCGATAAAAAGCTAGACAACTGGCAACTTCCAATTAACGCTATTCTATTATTTTTCGCAGTCGCGATTATTTTTTCACTCAGTTTATTAATCACCGATTGGTCAAATAACAACGGCTACGACTCCTTGATAGAATCGGCGTCTAACTTAACCTTATCCAAAACCGCTATTGTGGTTTCTTTAGCCTTAGGCGTGGCCATCGCGCCAACAATTTACACTTTAATTGATGATGCCTTGTTTGAAGTACCCGAGGGCGTCAAACAGGCTTCTTTTGCCCTGGGTGCTACAAAAGTTCAAACCTTAATGAAAGTTGTATTGGTGGTGGCATTTCCAAGTATTGTGTCGGCCATAATGCTGGGCTTTGGACGTGCGTTTGGCGAAACCATGATTGTATTAATGGTGACGGGTAACACCCCCATTGCAAATTGGGATTTGTTGTCGGGCTTGCGCACATTAACGTCAAATTTAGCCATTGAACTACAAGAAGCGCCGGTAGATAGTACGCCATACCACATTTTATTTTTAACCGCCGCAATTTTGTTTGCGTTTACCTTCGTGGTAAACACAATGGCTGCTGTGCTAAAACGTAGGATGCATCACAATGGCCAATAGATTCAGTTTCTTTAAAGAAAAATCATTACACGATGATTATTTGGCGCAATTTAAGCAATCTATATTGGAAGTATTGGTCATGCTTGCTTGCGCCACTATTCTTATTGTTTTGGTGGGTATATTCGTCTTTATTGGTGTGCAGGGTGGACGCTATTTTTTACCGATGTCAACTTATCAAGTCACTACCTACTTCCCCGCTAATTTTGATACAGCAAATGTAACATTGGTGAATGACTCTTCATTACAGCCATTGCTTGTGCAATCTGCAAATATAACGGTTCCACTTGAGGGCCTCGGGAGCACGCTCTTAGCACCCGACGCTCAAGCAACTGAGTTAACAAGACCTAAGGTAATAGCTGCTTACAATCAAATTGAATACATGTTGAGTCATTTGTCGGAGGATGATTTGGCAAACAGTTTACAACAAAAACTGGCTAATCAATATATTTCACGTGATCAAGCAAAGCCCACAGTGGCGGTAACTGCCGCGGATGATTTATATTTAGTCAATACGATTTCAGGGCAGAAACTGTTAGGAGAATTTGTTAGTTTGCAAGAAGGCCCTTATATATCACAAAGCTTAGGCGAATTGGTGGGCATGCAGTCAAAAGTTGAACGTTTGCAGCAAAATTTAAACGATATTCAAATTGAGCGTTTGCAGGCGCTGCATAAAGAAATTAATGAGCTTAATAATAAGCAGGTAGATACCGCTACGCCGCTTTATCAGCGAAAGTTAGACGAGTTTGTGCGTTGGCAGGAATATGCCAACAACATTATTGAGCAAATTAATAGTCATAAAATTAATCTTCGCCTCGATAACAACGAGGTAATGAGTATTGCCGTAAATAACGTGCAAGACATTTACCAACCCAATCAACTAAGTTGGTGGCAGTCAATCGGCTATGTTGTGAATCAAGTGTATATTTTTGTGAGTGATTCCCCCAAACAAGCTTCTACCAGCGGTGGTGTTTTCCCAGCGATATTTGGCACCTTATTAATGGTGATTATTATGGCGGTAATTGTGACGCCATTTGGTGCTATTTCGGCCATATATTTACATGAATATGCACCTGACAATAGGCTAACCACGACTATTCGTATTTGCGTAAGCAATATGGCTGCGGTGCCTTCTGTGGTGTACGGTGTTTTTGGTTTAGGCTTTTTTGTATATGCTTTAGGCGGTTCTATTGATAGCCTATTGTACTCCGACAATCTCCCTTCCCCTACGTTTGGCACACCGGGGTTGTTGTGGGCCTCGTTAACCATGGGTATACTCACGCTGCCGGTGGTAATTGTTGCCACTGAAGAGGGCTTGCGCCGTGTGCCAGAGAATTTGCGTGCAGGTGCGTTAGCACTAGGCGCGACAAAATACGAAACTATTGTGAAAGTGGTATTACCTATGGCAAGCCCAGGTATTTTGACCGGTGTTATATTAGCCATTGCTCGCGCAGCAGGAGAGGTTGCTCCATTGATTCTTGTAGGTGCTGTCAAATTTGCGCCAACCTTGCCAATAGACAGTGAGTTTCCGTTTGTGCATTTAGATCGACAGTTTATGCATCTTGGCGTATTCGTGTATGAGGGCGCGTTTCATAATCAAACCGAGTCACAGGTATCGTCCTTAATGTTTGCCACTTGTATGCTGCTGCTTCTCGTTGTACTTTTACTTAACCTATCGGCTATTTTACTGCGTAATAAACTCCGTAATAAATATGAGCGACTATTATGAGCAAGCATCATGAGCAGCGGTAACCAACATGTTTAAATTATTCGAACGTGAAGTATTGTCAGTAGATGAGTTCTCCAAAGAACAAACCAGTATTGATGTGCGCAATCTAAGTGTGTCGCTTAATGCTAAGAAAGTCTTAAATGACATTAGTATTCGTATCCCCAAAAATAAAATTACGGCATTGATTGGCCAAAGTGGATGTGGCAAAACAACGCTGCTTAATAGCTTTAACCGTATGAACGAATTTATAAACAGCCACGTTGTCAATGGTGAAGTTTGGATAGACGATCGCAATATTTACGATAGGCGAGAGCGAGTATCAAGGCTTCGTACACAAATAGGGATGGTATTTCAGCGCCCCAATCCGTTTCCTATGAGTATTTACGACAATGTGAGTTTTGGTCTTCGTATTCAAGGTGAAAAAAACCGCCGTGTACTTGACGACAGCGTTGAAAAAGCGCTGCGTAACGCCGCCCTCTGGGAAGAAGTTCGAGATAGGCTTTTTGATTCAGCACTAACCCTATCGGGCGGACAACAGCAACGCTTAATGATTGCAAGGGCGCTGTCGTTAGAGCCTCAAATATTACTATTAGACGAGCCTACATCGGCGCTAGATCCCCTCACTACATTGTATATAGAGGAATTGATGGTAGCACTTAAAAAACAGTGCACCGTCATAATCGTAACGCACAATATGCAACAGGCCGCTAGAGTGTCAGACTACGCTGCATTTATACATATGGGTGAATTAATTGAATATTCAGACAGTGATTCTTTGTTTACCATGCCTAATAAACAGCAAACTGAAGATTATATAACAGGTCGCTATGGATAACGTTATGCCCATTTCTTTGTTTACGAGGCCTTTTTTAATAATGTTGGAGACAAATAGTGCGCAGGCAAATACAGCTAAACACGCATATTTCTGCGAAGTATAACCAAGAGTTAGAAAATTTAAAACATTCGGTATTAACTATGGGCGGTGTATTAGAGCAGCAGTTGGTAAATACCCTCGTTGCGCTAAAAGAAAATGCGCCTAGCTTAGCCGAGCGTGTGGCTTTAAATGATTCGCGCGTAGATTCGATGGAGTCGCAAGTTGAGCAGGAATGCATGCGTATTATTGCTAAGCGAAACCCCACCGCCGGCGATTTACGGCTAGTTATGACGGTGTCAAAAACTGCCACCGATTTGGAGCGCATTGGTGATGAAATAGCCAGGGTGGCTAAGCTGGTGACTAAAAACCGCATTCCAGCTTCAGACCTTGTGCTGTCGGGCATGATGGATATAGGTAACCGTAATGTATCTATGATGAGGGCTACTTTTGACGCATTTGCCAGGCAAGACGACAAAGCCGCCGTTATAGCTTACCAACAAGACTCGCAAATTGACAAAGTTTATAAAAAAGTACTGCAACAAACCGCCGCTGAAATTCAATCTAGCCCGGAAGATATCGCAATATGGATGGATGTGCTGTGGGCTATTAGATCATTTGAACGAATAGGAGATAGGTGCAAGAATATATGCGAATACGTCATTTATTTAACTTATGGTCGAGATTTAAACAGTTCAAGCATGAAAAAGACCGTTAAGAAGCTTTTGAAATAACGGAACTTTAGTCGACATTTCTTGCAATATTGGGTTTTGGGTTGCGGTTTGACCCAATAGCCTTTATATTCTTGGCAACTTCTGCTTACAGTCTTCTTTTTTACATGGATATAATACAGAGTTATGGACTAATACTAGTGGTGCTAGCCGCTGTTGTTGGTTTTGTAATGGCTTGGGGCATAGGCGCAAACGATGTCGCCAATGCTATGGGTACCTCGGTAGGTGCTAAAGCGATTACCTTAAAACAAGCTATTCTGATCGCAATGGTGTTTGAATTTGCTGGTGCCTATTTAGCCGGTGGAGAAGTAACCGCCACTATTAGAAAAGGCATTATTGATGCCGATTACTTCACCGATATTCCTGAATACTTAGTGCTTGGTATGATTTCATCCTTGTTTGCGGCAGGGTTGTGGTTAGTTATTGCCTCTTATAAAGGCTGGCCGGTTTCTACTACCCACTCTATTATTGGCGCAATTGTTGGTTTTACCGCTGTTGGTGTAAGCGCTGAAGCCGTAGAGTGGGGCAAAATAGGCGGTATAGTAGCCAGTTGGGTAGTGACCCCTGCAATATCGGGCATCATTGCAATTGGTATATTTATTAGTGCTAAAAAGCTTATTTTAGATAATAGCAACCCTCTACAAGCTGCTGTCAAATACATCCCTATTTATATGGGCCTTACAGGTTTTATAATGGCTTTAGTGACGATTAAAAAAGGTTTGAAGCATGTTGGCTTAGATCTACCCTTTATGGAAGGAATATTACTTGCTGTTGGTATTGGCGTGTTAACTGCGCTTATTGGTGCGTATTTCGTGCGTAAACTTAGTCATAAAGTACTCCACCTTGGAGGTAACAAAAAACAAATTAGTATTGAAGAACAAAATGTGAATGTAGAGCGTGTGTTTGCGGTACTTATGATATTAACTGCTTGTTGTATGGCATTTGCTCATGGTTCGAATGATGTAGCAAACGCGATTGGGCCTTTGGCTGCGGTGGTTAGCGTAGTGTCAAATGAAGGTTTGATAGTTGATAATTCGCCGCTGGCTTGGTGGATTTTGCCACTTGGTGGCTTTGGCATTGTGATGGGATTGGCTTTGTTTGGTCACCGTGTTATGAAAACTATTGGTCAGGGTATTACTCATTTAACACCTAGCAGGGGTTTTGCTGCCGAGCTTGCAGCCGCCACCACGGTGCTGATTGCTTCTGGAACAGGTTTACCTATTTCAACCACTCAAACACTCGTGGGTGCGGTGTTAGGCGTTGGTTTAGCGCAAGGTGTAGCTGCGCTAAATGGCAAAACCATTAAAATGATTGTGGCTTCTTGGGTTATTACCCTGCCTGCCGGAGCACTTTTTTCTATTTTATTTTTCTATCTGCTTAAGTTTATATTTGGCGTGCAATAATGGCTTGGTGACAAGCTTATTCACGTGCTAATCTTTACATATTAAAATACCGTAAATTAGGGTGTGTCCCCTTGCGATTACCAAATTTAAAACATCTTCACTATTTAGCTGTGCTGCATAAAGAACAGCACTTTGCCCGTGCTGCCCAAAAGTGCAGTGTGAGTCAATCAACCCTAAGCGCAGCCATTCAAAACCTTGAAGATTCTTTAGATCAACAGTTGCTTGAACGTGAGCACAAGAATTTTGTGTTCACGCATTTTGGCGAAGCTCTTGTTGAAAAAAGTAAGCACTTGTTAGGTCAAACCCAAGAATGGATGGCCTTTGCTCAATCGTCGGGTGATTGGCAATCAGGTAATGTTAAAATTGGCGTAATACCCACCATCGCGCCATTTTTGTTTGAGCCGCTAATTAATACCATGCACGCCCATTTGCCTAAACTGTCGCTGCAGTTGCTAGAAGATACTACCGACAATTTACTAGGCAACTTGATGGATGGTGAAGTCGATTTACTTGTTTTAGCCTTGCCTATGAAAACGCCAGGATGCAAACAGTTACTATTGGGCCAAGACCCCTTTCACTTAATTGCGCACGAAGACAAAGCAAAACAGTTGCCGCACAATGTACAAATTGAACAATTGCCTGAAAACAGTATATTTTTACTGCAAAAGGAACACTGTTTAACTGGGCATGCTGTGATTGCTTGTGGTTTGGCGCATAAAGCACAGGTTAGTTCTCTCACCGCGAGCAGTCTGTATACTCTAGTGTCGTTAGTGAACAGTCAAATGGGGTATACTTTCCTGCCAGCTATGGCGCTACAGCATGGAATTTTGAAGGGTACTAGTGTAGAGGCGCTGTCGGTAACTAATGATGCCTTTCGGGAGATTGGTTTAGTATGGCGAAATGGCACTACTCGTGTACAGCTATTTAGGCAAATAGCAACGTTACTTGCGCCACTAATGCCGCGCCCTGCAGTATTAACATAAAGGTATTTGCGCTTTGTATGACAGCAGCAAATATTGATAAATGCAAATATTAGATAAACCGAGTATGCTTACCGTAGTCACGTAAAGCGTGTCAATGATATTGATACTTAGCTACGTTTTTGTTGGTATTACTACGCTGCCCATATTTAGTCAAAAATAAAAGAACAATAAAAATAGGAAGGGATATGCAACAAGTTGTCATAAGTGGTTCTGGTTTATGGACACCCAAACACAGTATAACTAATGAAGAGTTAATTAACTCGTATAACGATTATGCCGATTATTATAATGCGCTAAATAAAACCCAAATTGAAGCGGGCGAACTTCCTGCTAAGCCTCATTCAAGCGCAGAATTCGTAGAAAAAGCGTCGGGTATTAAAAGCCGCTACATATTTGAAAAAGAAGGTGTGCTCGATATCAATAGAATGCGGCCAATGTTAGCACAACGCAGCGATGAAGAATTATCACAGCAAGCAGAAATGGCCGTTGAAGCTGCCAAAAAAGCTCTGCTTTCGGCTAATAAAACAGCGGCAGATATTGACGTGGTAATTGTTGCTTGTGCGTACACCCAGCGCTCATACCCAGCTATTGCCATAGAAGTACAAGAGGCACTGGGCGTTAAAGGGTTTGGTTTTGATATGTTAGTTGCGTGTTCTGCCGCGACCTTTGGTATGCATAGAGCTTATGAAATGGTTGCCGCAGGTACCGCCAAAGCCGTATTGGTAATTAATCCTGAGTTAGTCTCGCCGCAAGTAAACTATACCGATCGCGACAGCCACTTTATCTTTGGTGACGTAGCCACCGCAACGGTGCTTGAAACTGCTCAGACAGTAACTAGTGAGCATGCATACACCGTTGTTAGCACAAAAGCGATTACGCAATACTCTAATAATATTCGTTCAAACTTTGGCTATATCTCACACGCCACCGATGCCGACCCATATGGGCCCGACAAACTCTTTCATCAAGAAGGTCGTAGAGTGTTTAAAGAGGTGTGTCCTTTAGCTGCACAACATATTACTGAACATTTATCAGCGCATGAACTTGTTCCCGCCGATATACGCAGATGGTGGCTACATCAAGCGAATATTAATATGAATACCCTTATTAGTAAGCGACTTTTGGGTAGAGAAGCCACCGCCGATGAAGCACCCGTGGTATTGGACCATTACGCAAATACCGCTTCAGCGGGCTCGGTTATTGCTTTTAATTTACACAACCAAGATTTAGTGTCGGGTGACTACGGTATTTTATGCTCATTTGGCGCTGGATATTCTATTGGCAGTTTACTGGTTCAAAAAAAATAAATGGTACTGTTATTTGATATAGGTTACGGACTAACCGCAATAGGCTACTTAGGTTTAGTATTTTTGATGCTAGCGGTAAGGAGAAAAGGCCTAGCGAAGCTGCTACTTATTGCCGCTACCTTAGTCACGTTTGCTTGGTCGCTTAGCCAAATTACCCTGTTGGGGTTTATTACTAGCATTAACCAATTTGCAGTACTTGACAGTATCCGACTTTGGATGTGGACACTTTTTTTAGCGGCGTGTTTGCAAAATCAATTTTCTTCTTTTTGGCAGTTAATTTCTAGGCCTATTACACTGGCGTTACTTGCATTGCCTACGGCGTCTATTGCTATTACTTCGGTTTATGTTTTGGGTTCTAACCTTCAACACCTTGTGTTGACGCTAGTGACTATCCAAATGCTCGTTATTTTAGAGCAAGTTTACCGGCAGGCAGGGTCGCTTAAATGGGAATACAAACCTCTTATTATTTACTTGGCGGCATTAACCGCCTTCGATTTTTTTACCTATGCAAATGCGGCCATGGTTGCGCAACTAAACTTCAGTTTTTTTGCTGCTAGGGGCTATATCTATTTGGCTATGTTACCCTTCTTAATATTGGCAATAAGACGCATACAGCATTGGGGCATCGACATATTCGTATCGCGCGAAGTGGTTATGAACAGTACCTTGCTGATGCTCTCAGGCGCTTATTTAATACTCATGGCATTGCTTGGCTACGTTGTGCAGTATTTTGGCGGAGATTGGGGCGCGCCTATACAAATTGTTTTGTTTTTAATTGCTTTAGTATTGCTGTTCAGCTTGTTTTTGTCACACGAGTTTAGAACTAAATTAAAAGTGTTTATTACCAAAAACTTCTATGCAAACCAGTTCGACTACAGAGTGGAATGGGTAGCCCTTACGCAAACGCTTTCAAAAAACGACGAAACGATATCTGAAATATACAAAACCGCACTTAATGGTTGGATGCAAGGCATAAAGTACGACCAAGGTGTGTTGCTAAAAGTGACTAATAGTCAGGTAAGAGTGGCGGCTATTACGGGCGACAACACCCAAAACATGTACGCCAAGAACGAACAGGATATTGAGCATATACAGGCGTTTTTGGAAATAAAGAATTGGATTATTGATTTTGACGAAATGCGCGCTAAACCTGAGTTATATGATCAATTGCCGAATCGATTTCAATTAATGCAGTCTATGCCATTCCAAATAGTTCTTCCTATTTATCAACGGCAAGCCTTGTGGGGAATGGTACTATTAAATGCACAAAGTGCTGAACGAAGAAGTCTTAACTGGGAGCTGCGAGATTATTTACAAGCGGTTACCGAACAAACCGCGAATTTTATATTTCAGGCTGAGAGCGCACAAAAGTTAACCGAAAATGCTCAGTTTGCAGCTTTTAGTCGAATGTCGGCTTTTGTTGTGCACGATTTGAAAAATGTATTGGCACAAATTAACCTATTGCTAACCAATTCTAAACAGCATAGAGACAATCCAGAGTTTATAGATGACACTTTTGAGACCCTAGGGCACGCAAAAGCGCGCATGGATAATATGCTTAAACAGCTAATGGAAAAGAGTATAGATAACTCGCCTAATGTGTCTAAAGTTGAAATGATTACGCTGATACAAGAGGTCATCGATAACAACTGCTCGGGGCTGCAGCCTATGCCAATATTCTTACAAAAAGTACCAGTGCGGCTCGACCTCAACGCGCACAAGTTTGCAAATGTTTTGTATCACTTAATTAGCAATGCACAGCAAGCAACTCCCAGCGATGGTCGTGTAGAAATAAAGTTGAGCGAAACACCAAATGCGGCATATCTTGATATTGAAGATACAGGTACTGGCATGAGTATTGCTTTCATTAATGAAAAGTTATTCACGCCTTTCGTCACTACGAAAGGAAACGCAGGTATGGG
>JBLHMY010000076.1:0-10432 GCA_047621065.1 Glaciecola sp.
GCAATACCCACCGGGACGAAAGAACCTATTCTGTAGTTCGGGCTAAAGGACATAAAAAGCGATGTTGTCATGGACACGCGCATTTCTCAAATTAGTATTTCGTCGTATTAGTGCTAGCCGTAAGGAAATCTTATAATTGCGATCCCCCGTAAAGCGATGTGTTCAGATGGCGCATAACTATCGTTAAAAATCTAGTCAGTCGTTGTTGTTCTTTATGATATTGTTCGCTTCTTTTGTCTATGTTACTGCTACTAGCCAAAATCTATCTCGCGTTAAGGAATACAATCATTGTGAGCTCTGTTCATATATATAAAAAATTTGTTTTAACAATCATTGCTGTCAATATGATGAGCGCTTTTAAAATACAGGCCTACGTGGGCGAGACTGTCCCAAACTCAAACTTACTTGAGCAATCTGCCCAAAATGACAAACCTGTTGATGAAGAAGACCATCATCACGATCATCACAACGATCATCATGATGACGATGTTGAATCTATCCTCGTATTATCAACGCGCTTGGGTAGGTCTGTAAATGATGAGCCTATTCGAGTAGAAGTTATCAATAGCGAAGAGCTTCAAGAAAAAGCCATTATGCGACCAGGTAATATTTCCATGTTGGTAGCAGAAACTGGTGGGGTACGAGTACAAACCACTTCTCCTGCTCTTGGCAGTGCGAACATTCGCTTGCAGGGTCTTTACGGCCGCTATACTCAGTTGTTGAACGATGGCTTAGCGCTTTTTGGTGGTCAAGCAGCTTCAATTGGTTTGTTACAAATCCCCCCAACGGACTTGTCTAGGGTTGAGATAATTAAGGGCTCGGCTTCTTCACTCTATGGCGGCTCTGCTATGGGTGGCGTGATTAACTTAATTTCGCGCAGGCCTTCACAAAAATCAGAAGGCGAAGTATTGTTGAATGCTACCTCGCAAGATGGTCAAGATATAACCACCTATTTGGCAGCGCCAATAAGCGACTCTTTAGGTGCATCGTTTACTGCTGGAAGCCATCACCAAGCAACACAAGATTTAGACAACGATGGCTGGATTGACATGGCAGGATATGAGCGTTTCACGGCTAGGCCACGCTTATTTTGGGACGGTGAAAACGGCGCGAGTGTTTATGCGACTGCAGGCTTTATGACAGAAAAGCGTCAAGGTGGAACAAGAGCGGGTCAAACGCTGCCAGACGGAAGCACTTTTGTACAAAACCAAGACAGCGAACGTTTTGATGCGGGCCTTATTGCTAATGGTCCCCTAGGTGATGTTTTGAGCTGGAATGTTCGTGGTTCCGGTATGATACAAAATCACAATAAACGTTTTGGTGAAGTGCTAGACGACGACCGCCATAAAAGTTATTTGTTAGAAAGCACACTGTCGGGCTATACACAAAGCGCGCAATGGGTGGTTGGCTTGGCAATGCAATCAGATAGCTTTGTATCGGAAGAATTTCCTAGCTTCGACTATTCTTATGACGTGCCGGGCATGTTTGCTCAAGCCGATTACGAGTTTACTGAAAAAGTGTCAACTTCATTAAGCATGCGCTTAGATGACCATAGCGAGTTTGGCTCGCAGTTTAGTCCTCGTATCTCAATGCTCTATCGCCCCAATGATTGGACAATTAGAGCTTCTTATGGCCGCGGTTATTTTGCTCCTACTCCTTTTGTCGAAGAAATTGAGGCGGCGGGCCTGTCGCGTTTAGCACCGCTAAATGACATAGTCGAAGAAACAGCCGTCACGTCTTCATTAGATATTGGTTACCAACTCAATAAACTTGAGACCAATGTCACCTTTTTTGCGTCAACTGTTACTGGCGTAACAAAATTAAAAGCGTTTTCTTCTCAAAGCGGCGGCCCGCTGGATCGAGTTCGCTTACAAAATGCTGCAGGCGAGTCACGCATTTATGGCTCTGAGTTAATGCTACGTTACAAATGGCAAGACTATAAACTGACCGCCAGTTATTTGTTTTTAGATGCGACAGAGTTTGACGAAACCAGCGAAAGTCGTAAACGGTTAAAGTTGACACCAAGGCATTCAGCGGGCTTTGTTGCTATGAAGGAGCAACACGGTCGATTTAGGCTAGGTTTTGAAGCATATTACACTGGTAAACAGCGCCTAGACGGCAATCCTTTTCGCGCTCAAAGTATTCCCTATTGGCACCTTGGACTGCTTGGCGAAATAACAACAGGCCAATTTAGCTGGTTTATTAACGCCGAAAATTTGCTCAATATTCGCCAAACCAAAGAAGATTCACTTGTTTTACCCGTCCGCGCCGCCGATGGCCAGTGGACAACTGATATTTGGTCGCGCAACGATGGCTTTATTGTTAATGCGGGTGTAAGAATTCGCTTTGGTGGTTAATGATTTATGGACATTTAACAGACAGCCTTACCATGCTTTGCAGCTATAAATAACAACTTCAATACCTTATCTTCATGTTCCTAAAGGCTAGTTTCCGCTAGTCTTTAGGGTGTCCGAAATAGTTACACTATTAAAAATAACATGACAACAACTGCGTTAAATAGTGTGTTATTCACAGTTCAATGGTTGTTCAGTCATTTTTGCTTGTGTATATTCAAGCACGGCAGGTTAGAATATATAAGGCGCGAGTGTGTCCCCAAATAAATGAGATTTGAATAAAATGAAAAATCTACCTATGTTGTGCTTAGCTTTGTTCCTTTTTATGTCACTAGGCTGCGCTCAAAAAGCCAGTCAATCAGATGAATTAACCGTTGCTAAGCGTCCCAATATTTTGCTTATTGTTGCTGATGATATGGGTTACAGCGATTTAGGCACTTTTGGAAGTGAAATTTTGACACCTAACATCGACGCATTAGCTTTTGAGGGAACAAAGTTTACGCAGTTTTATTCCTTACCGTCCTGCGCGCCGACAAGGGCGTCGCTATTAACGGGCACTAATAATCATGTTGCTGGTGTTGGTTCGCAGTTTAGCCGATTACAAAATATATGGGGTTACGAAGGATTTTTAACTGACCGAGTTGTGACTATTCCTCAGCTGTTAAGCCAAAATGGTTATCAAAGTTATATGGTTGGCAAATGGCATCTTGGCATGAAACAAGACCAATTAGCGAAGGGAAAAGGATTCCAAAAATCCTTTATTCTGCATCAAGGTGCAGGCAATCATTATAATAGTTTGGGCTTTGAAGCAGCCGATAAGCCTTCAATCTATTCATTAAATGGAACACAAGTCGATTGGCCGCAAGACCAATATTCGACCGATCTCTATACCAACTATTTAATTGATTTCATCAATCAAGGTAGCAAAGAAAATAAGCCGTTTTTTGCCTACGCCGCTTATACTTCACCCCACTGGCCGCTTCAGGTTGCTGGCGAATATTGGAAAAAATATGAAGAAATATACAAAGATGGTTACGAGGTTTTACGAAAAAAAAGACTATTGGCATTAAAAGACACGGGTATTATCGCACAGGATTATCCTATGCCTGAACTACACCCAAGCGTAAAGCCGTGGGATACTCTATCGGATGATCAACGTAAAATAGAAACTCGGAAAATGGCACTTTATGCCGGCATGATGGAAAATCTAGATGATAATGTGGGCCGACTAATTGCTCACTTAAAAGCAATAGGCGAATACAATAATACCATTATAGTATTTATGAGCGACAATGGTGCAGCGTACAGAGACTTCTATGAAGCGGGGCCTTTTAAGGAATTCTTGCAAGCGACGTATAATAACGATTATGAAAATATGGGTAAAGAATCATCGTTTGTTTCGTATGGACCAGCTTGGGCTGAGGCCGGTTCTGCACCTTTTAGATATTTTAAACAATATACCTATGAGGGCGGAATTCGCGTCCCACTCATTATTAAAGATCCTAAGGCAATGACAACAGGAAATATCAAACATACAATGCTCACCCTCACCGATTTAGCCCCTACATTTTACCAGCTTGCTGGAGTTGAATATCCTAAGACGTACAAGGGGCAAGAAATATATCCAATGGAGGGGAAGTCTATGCTGGCATTGTTGCGAGAAAATATGCCAAAAATTCATACTCAAGAAGATACGTGGATTGTAGAACATTATAAACAGGTTTTGGTGCGTAAAGGCGATTGGAAGCTTATAAACGCTGACCAAGGTTTAGATGAAGACCAATTTGAGCTTTATAATATTGTTAACGATCCTACTGAAAGCACAAATTTAAAAACACTGCATCCCGCTATATATAATGAACTATTAATACACTGGCGCAAGTTCAAACAAGACAATAGGATTCTTGAGAACCCCGGTGGCGTTGAATGATTGCAGTTAGGCAATTAGCAACATAATAAATTACAAATAGTCTGAACAAACATTCTCAGTTTGCCTTTATCAAGTAGTTAATTATGTTGATTGAGTTAAATATTAGAGCCTAGAAATTAGTTGACTACATCTACAAAAATAGCGCTTTATTGCATTTAGGCTCCAAAGCGCCTTATTAATTATTTTAGCATGATTTCGCGCATGCGATATTCACCCGTTAATGTTCTAACTTCCGGATATTTTGCCGAAATCTCGTTAGACATCTTTTCGTCAGATTCACTCCATTTTTTCATGAACGCATCATACTTTGCTTTGTTAGGCTCCATGGCGGCGCTATTTTCCATGGTTACTACTAACAACATATTAAAATCACCGCTTTGTGGCAGATCACTACCATAAATTTTCCAGTCTTTGATGAAACCGAGCTCTTTTTGAATTTCAACTCCTTTAACCCAACTTTGACTCAGGCCTGCCAAATAAATATCCCCCATATTTGGATCGACGTTAACGGTAGTCATTATCATAATTTCGGTGCCTACATCGTAATCTGCGTAAATTTCTAACCTATCTTTTGCAAAGACTATAGAACTAAAAACAACGCACACAAATGCAATTACTATTTTTTTCATTTTATTTTCCTTTTTATAAATGATTTTAATTGTTCAGTTAGTGAACATTAAAAGTATAATATATAATCATCGGTATTCAAGTTTATCTTTTTGTAAATAATATCTTATGTGGAAGTGATTTTGCCCGAAAGCAGTTTTGTCGTTTTCATATATCAAAACGGATGGCTCTACATTGGCGCTATATGTGTTAACGACTTTCTTAGGAGAAGGCTTATTCCTGCTGCAAATTTACTCACTTTATTAGATGATATTGCAACGGTATTAGACGACATTGCTATTTTGTCAAAAGTGGCGGCTAAAAAAACAGCCGGGGTATTGGGAGATGACTTAGCCCTAAACGCTGAACAAGTTTCTGGCGTGAAAGCTGAGCGTGAACTCCCAGTTGTTTGGGCCGTTGCAAAAGGCTCTTTTTTAAATAAATTAATTTTGGTTCCCAGTGCACTAGTTATTAGTTACTTTACGCCATGGATGGTTATGTACTTATTGATTATTGGCGGCTTGTATTTATGTTTTGAAGGCGTTGAAAAGCTTGTTAATAAGTTTACCGCGAATACACCACAAGAAGTTAAAGCACACTGTGAAAAGCTAAGGGCCTTAGCAGACGCTTCTATCAATTTAGCAGAGCTTGAGAAAGGTAAAATAAAAGGTGCTATACGTACCGACTTTGTGCTTAGCGCTGAAATAATTGTGATTATATTAGGCACTGTTGCGGCCGAACCTTTTACCACACAAATTACGGTGCTGTCTTTAATGAGTATCTTATTTACTGTGGGCGTTTATGGGATTGTGGCGTTAATAGTGAAAATTGATGACTTAGGTTTGTATTTGTTACGTAAATCAGTAAGTGGCAGCTTTGACACTTTACAGCGCTTTGTTGGTCGTGCCTTATTGCGCTTTGCGCCTATACTTATGAAAACACTGGCTATTGTAGGCACCGCAGCTATGTTTTTAGTAGGCGGCGGTATTATTGCCCATGGCGTGCCATTTCTGTACCATTTTGTTGAACATTCAATAGCGGTGGTATCGGTTTTGCCCACCGGCGGCTCTATAGTGGGCTCTGTTTCTGGCATTGCCTTAAATGGCGTTATTGGTGTCATTTCGGGAACACTTGTTCTAGCTATTTTTACAATCGCGCAAAAACTCAAACCTTCAAAAGAGCAGTCATGAAGTTGCTTGATACTGGCTTTTATTATCAACGAATAAGGGCTGCCGCTTACAAAGCAGCAGCCAGTTAATAGCGACTATGGGGCAGTTTTTGGCCCAATAATATGCCATTTGGTTTGCCGTCCAGCCAAATAAATCACTCGTTCGCCGTCAAACATCGCTCCTTGCTCTAGCTTAATTCTCACGCCCTGATTGTGCCACTCTTGCAATTCATAGCGGATATTTCCTTCTATTGCGTAGGCGGTATTTGGGTACAAAGGCCAGTCGCCGCGCACGGGCGTTTCGCCCTGGTTATCCCACATACCAATGGTTGGCCCTGGCGCATGCCCAAAAAAGCCGATGGGATGAGTATAGGTACTTGAATCTATACCAGCTTTGGCGGCCTTGCGTTTGGTGGCAGCAAGTATTTGGTTGCCGGTAAGACCTGTTTCAAACGAACTGGTCAAAGCATCTTGCCACTGATTTCCAACCAAAAGGGCATCTTTGAGGCCCTGCGGGACGTCTGACTCACCCGGCTTGAGCACATAAGCCATTTCTTGAGTGTCTGTGCACAGCTTTAAATAACAAATGCCAACGTCGGTATGTAAAACGTCTCCGGGTTGAATTATACCGCTGGTGCCGCAAAATGGATTATCCTTCGCACATTCTAGACCCTTACGTTGTAAATTCACATACGGCATAAACCAGACCGGTAGGTCGAGTTCATGAAAGCGCTGACGTAGAAACCAAGCTACGTCATCTGTGCTGGTAACACCCGGAGTGATGACTTTAGACGAAAACCCTTCGGCAATGACCGAACGTGCCAGTTGAACCACGTGTGGGTAGACCGCACGCTCTTCTTCACTGCGGGTTTCAACCCAGCGAATTACCAACTGCTCTGCCGATACCAAGCGGTTTTCAAATCCGTCGGGCATAACCTCTAACAAGCGCTGGTGCAGTCCTTCGGTCAGGCCATCTGCGACCGGCCAGTGACGGGAAGTATTAATACCAATGCGCTTGGGGTTTAACTCAGCAATCATGCTGCCTAACGCGCGCCATTGCTCATCTAGATCGCCACCGGTCCAGACCGATTTATACGGATCGCCAAATGGATAAGTATTAACCGACAGCGCATCTACCGTGCCGTCTTTTTGCAAGTGAAAAGCCAGCATGGTAGTACGCCGCGCAGCAAAAACAGGTTGGGGAACTAGCGAGAAAAACACCGGGTCTTCTGCATATTCACGGGCTAAAACCAGCCATAGGTCAATATTTTTCTCAGCCATTAACTTTGGCAACAGCGTTAAAATTCGCTGATTAAACATGCGGTTTTCAGGCTCAACTCTTGCTCGCTGCTCTAAAACCGCTGCTGCAGGGGACGCCCTCAGTTGGTCATTCGCCAGTGCCGATGCAGACAAAATACCTGCGCTTAGCAAAGGTATAACAACAGCCGCCAAAGCAACTATGCACAAATTATTTTTCATCACAAGCCCTCATAAATAGATTGAAGTATGTTCTACCATGATACATACGTGTATTGTAAAGAAAAGTGTTCACGTAAATATTGATTGTTAATGAACAAGTGAATATGAGAAGCCAAACAGCTATTTGTTTATTGAGCTCATATCACTACAGGATAAAGCTTGGTTGCTGCTATTTGGTCTTTCAATATTATATTTTCAAATTTACGGCTAAAGCTATAATATTACGGACCATTAGAATGGTTGTGGCGAGCACTTACTCATGGTGAGTTGCCAAAAATGAAACGCGGATAACATTGGCTTGCAATAGCAATAATTATGAACAAATCAGAGTTCTACGAACTTGTTTTACTGTTATGCTGAAAACCGATTTATAGCGTAATAAATGTTATCATTAATCTTCAGTTAACGCTTTAGTTGGCTCAATTGTTTTGTAGTTAGCGTTTTACTAACGAATTATATTGGATGTAAATTAGACCGGCATGAAACACACAAAAATTACGCAGCGACTATATTGAATCTACCTCATCATCATGTCCCTCAGACTAGCTATATCTCTAGCGATGCACTTTTTGTAGACATTGCCGGCGATCTTGCAAAAAAAGGCTATAGCGTTCAAATCAATGCTTTGCCTTCAGCACTTACTGATATGTTGTATTCTCACTTAGTCAATATGCCCCAGCACAAGTTTACTGAAGGAAGCGTTGGACGTAAGTCACATAAACAATTAAACGACCAAGTACGCAGTGATGAAACAGTCTGGATTTATGATGATAGTCCAGCAGGTATTCAATGGCTTGAATGGACGCAAGCACTTCAGCTATATTTAAATAGACATCTATTCATGGGTTTATTTTCATTTGAAAGCCACTTTGCGCACTATGCCAAAGGTAACTACTACAAAAAGCACTTTGATGCCTTTAAAGGGCAAGCAAACAGAATGTTGTCGCTGGTAGCCTATTTAAATCCAGATTGGCAAGATACCGATGGCGGCGAACTTATAATATACACACCATCTTGCAGCGCTGGAAGCATTAAGGTTTTACCCAAATACGGCACGTTGGTCATTTTTTTAAGTGAGGAGTTTGAGCATGAGGTTAAACCGCCGCTGCGAGACCGCTACTCAATTGCAGGTTGGTTTAGGGTCAACAACAATGTCAATAACGTTGTTGATCCACCCCAATAGCAAAGCGGTTTGAACTCAATACTCACTTTTATACCTTTATTTACAGTTTATCTCGTAACTTTGCTCTAGCTTTTTCAAAACGTGCGTAAAG
Source organism: Glaciecola sp. (assembly GCA_047621065.1). Taxonomy (GTDB): domain Bacteria; phylum Pseudomonadota; class Gammaproteobacteria; order Enterobacterales; family Alteromonadaceae; genus Glaciecola. The sequence goes on from JBLHMY010000076.1 coordinate 8,812, forward strand.
CTTCGGCATGTCTTGCTCCTCATATGCCTCTTTGGCCGTTTTTTGGGCTGCATCAATCGCTTTTAATAAGTCATAAATGGCCGCTTTTTCTGCTATTGGGTTTGTGCTGCCAATCTTATTTATCCAAATAGGAGAGGAGTGTGCAAAGGGTCTGGCGTGCATGCTTGGCCAGCTATCTGCTTGCTGTTCAGAAGCGAAGGTACGTGCAGCTATCCAGCCGCCAGTTGGCAAGTTAACGGTGCCCTCATAAACTTTAGTTTCCCCTGCTTTTAGGCCTTTTAAGGTTTGTATGGCATTGCCATTAACCATTATTTCAACTATATCAAGGTTTACTGTGCTAGCAATAGTTAAGCTGAATGTTTGCTTACCATCGTCAATAACATCGCCAGGTAAGGCATCACCAACGGCAAATATAAGGCTTGGGCCGGTGGTTACAAAACTTCTTCCGGCTATAGCGCCTGCCACTACTGGGTCGCTACTTAATGGGCTGTCAAATGGGCGTACATAAGCTCTTGCGGTACCTACCGCTGGGGTGCGATGAAAATCAATCCAGCCATCGGTGCCCGACATGGCGCTAACAGGCTTGCCGATATTCAACAGTCTATACCATAGGTTTGATGTACCTAACGGGCTTGTCCACGCGCATACTAGTTCTAAACCCATTTTAGGCTCTAGTATCCCATCAGAAATTAATTCTAGCGGGATTTCATGAATGTTTTCGTCGGCAAAAGGATTGCCGTCGGTACTAACAGGGTGTACATATGTAGCAAAAGCGCCTACTTCATTGGCATATGCAAATACATCAGCGTTGCTTACATCGGTGTCTCCTAGCGCGGGGAAATAATGCCCAAAAAACCAAGGGGAGAAAGGTTCTTCTACATTTAACAGCCCAACGTGGCCATGAAAATGTGAACGAACTTCTTGCCCCTGCACAATATTTTGCTGGTTGAGGGTGGTTTGTTTGCCAATTATTTGGCTGTCTATGCGTCTTTCCCATCTATTCCACGACATGGGTGCTAGATAATTGAGGTTTTCTCCTTGCATGTGTAATAAGGCATCTTTGTGAGTTGCCCGTTGATGACCATCACCGTTAAGGTGAACGTGAAAGTCTGCTGATACATAACCTGCCTGTGCGCTATCCCACAGTAAAGAAAGTGCGATATCGATACCCGTGATATTGGCTTTTTCTACACTCACTTTACTTGTAAAAACTTTACTCATAGGACCTTTGGTTGCCAAAATATTATAACTGCCAACAGGTAAGGTTAGGGAAAGGCTTTGATCAATATAAAAATATGTACGCCCGGTTTGCGGATCTACGAAGGTGGCGCCCGCGGGGTTAGCAACAGGATGGCCCGCTTCAGACACAATACTCAAGCGTGCTGTGTCAGCTTCTTTTTGACCATTAAACACCGACACTCTTAATGTCCCTGTAGCCACACCATAGTCCCACTGTTTTACCTCTACTACCTTGGATTTACCGCCATTCGTGGAAATTTGTTTTAGCTGGAACTGCCTATTGTCGTCTAACTCAACAAAATATATATGCTTGCCATTGGCGCTAAAAGCAGGGGTAAGGGCGAAGCTTTTGCCGCTAGTTAGCCTATTAAGCACATTTTTA
>JBLHMY010000077.1:0-10126 GCA_047621065.1 Glaciecola sp.
AAATCTTGGCGGTAAAAGTATTGGACTAATAGTTGCCATTGCAATTTTTGTGTACGCGCTAAGCGGAATATATACCATAAAAGAAGCAGAGCGTGGAGTGGTATTGAGATTTGGTGAGTTTAGTTCGCTAGCCGACCCAGGCTTACAATGGCGCTTACGTTTTGTTGAAGAAGTGATTCCGGTTAACATTCAAGAAATAAAGTCATTAGCCTCGTCAGGTTCTATGCTAACTGAAGATGAAAACGTGGTAACAGTTGATATGGAAGTACAGTACAGAGTGGTTGACCCCGAGCAATGGTTATTCGCTGTACAAAATCCACAAACTAGCTTATCGCAAGCTTTCGACAGCGCAATTCGTTATGTGGTAGGCCATTCTAGAATGGATGAGTTACTCACAGCGGGTAAAGAAGTGGCTCGTCAAAAAGTTTTTGAAGAGTTAGAAGGTATTATTGGGCCATATCAAATGGGCGTTGCTATTATAGACCTCAACTTTACTAATGCTCGACCACCTACTGAGGTGCGTGCTGCGTTTGATGACGCTATAGCCGCACAAGAAGATGAAGAGCGTTTTATTCGCGAAGCTGAAGCTTACGCTCGTGAAATTGAACCACGTGCTCGTGCTTCTGTGAATAGACTAAACGAAGAAGCCCAAGCTTATAAAGAACGAGCGATACTAGAAGCACAAGGTGAAGTTGCACGTTTTGAAGAGTTGTTGCCTCAATATGAAGCGGCGCCCGTGGTTACACGTCAGCGTCTTTATTTAGAAACACTAGAAAGCGTTTTTTCAAACGTTACGAAAGTAATGATAGACACTGAAGGTAGTGGTAACATGATTTACTTACCGCTTGATAAGATCATGGAAAGACAAGGTAGAACAGAATCAACAGGTACTATGGGCACCTTAGAAGGTTTACGTAATCAGGGCGCAGATTCACAGAATCAACTTCCTGAAACCGTTTCAAACAATCGTGTCGATGGCCGTCAGGGGAGAAATTAATTGATTAAAAATATATCCATAATTGTTGTAGTGTTGGCTTTGCTTGTAGGCTATGGTTCAATTTTTGTAGTCAAAGAAGGCACCCGAGCGATTGTTATTACTTTTGGTAAAGTACAGCAAGAACCCGACGGCACTACGTCAGTGCGTGAGCCAGGAATACACTTTAAGTTGCCGGTGTTTGACAAAGTAAGAGTGTTGGAAGCGAGAATTCAAACACTCGACGAGCGCGCTGACCGTTTTGTTACAAGCGAAAAAGAAGACTTAATTGTTGACTCGTATGTGAAGTGGAGAATTGACGACTTTGCCACCTACTTTTTGTCTACAGGTGGTAATCGAGTTCAAGCTGAAGCTTTACTTAAGCAGCGAGTCAATAACGGCTTGCGGGCAGAGTTTGGTACCCGTACGATCCAACAAATTGTATCGGGCGAGCGAACTGAGTTGATGGATTCTGCAATGGCACAAGCATCTGAAGGTTCTGACCAACTGGGTATTAAAATTATTGATGTGAGGGTGAAGAAAATAAACTTACCTGAAGAAATCAGTAATTCTATCTTTAGTCGTATGCGTGCTGAGCGAGCCTCTGCTGCAAGAGAGTACCGTTCGGAAGGTAAGGAACAGGGCGAAATTATAAAGGCAAACATAGACGCTCGGGTAGAAGTTATGTTAGCTGAAGCTCAACGTGATGCTCGTCAACTTCGCGGTGAAGGGGATGCACAAGCGGCTAATATTTATGCTCAAACGTATAATAAAAACCCAGAGTTTTATGCGTTTTTACGTAGTATGGATGCATACCGCAACAGCTTTAATAGCAAGCAAGATGTGTTGGTTATTGAGCCCACTAGTGACTTCTTCAGATATTTGAACAATAGCTCAGGTAAGCCTTAAATCCGGATTACCCTATTATATTGATTCAAGCTGTAACAGCGAAAACCCCCAGGGCCTAATGTAAAAGCCTTGGGGTTTTTTTTGCTTAAGATAGTGCAACTTGCCAATAGTTTTTAGTAAATTCGCCTTCCATTCATGCAAGCTGCTCTGAAACAGTGCGTCTAAGCACGCCAGTTAAGAACATTAAAGAAGTAAGTTACTGAAATTTAAAAGTTAAATTTTTTGGCATTGTTCTTGTATATAGTATTGAGTAAATATACAAAGGCAAGACACACAATCTCATTTATTTTTGTTGTGCATTCACTGTAAATATCACATTGAAAGTATAACAAATGGCAAAGAAGCCCACATATGACTTAGTCATTGTGGGTTTTTTTATGCGTAAAAAAGGTAATAGACATGATAGATTCCGACACGTTAATGCAGGCCACTGCCGATGTACTCGTAATAGGCAATGGCATGGTTGGCCATCATTTTGTGGAGCAATTGAGAGCACTCAATAGTGAAATGAGTATTTCGGTTCTGTCGGGAGAGCCTAGGCTAGCTTACGATAGAGTGCACTTATCTGAATTCTTTAGTGGTAAAACAGCAGCGGACTTAGCCTTAACAACCGAAGATGATTATAAGGCGATTGGCATTACTTACGCTTTAAATGCTTGGGTAACAGGTATAGACAAAATAAATAAAAAGGTCACAACTAAAGACGGACGAACGTACGCCTACAACAAGTTAGTACTTGCGACAGGTTCGTATCCTTTTGTACCGCCAATTCCTGGCAACGATCAGCCGCATTGCCTAGTGTATCGAACAATAGAAGATTTGCATGCCATTAAAGCTTCGTCGCACTGCAGTAAGGTAGGCGTGGTGGTTGGTGGCGGTTTATTAGGGCTTGAAGCGGCAAATGCATTGAAAGAGGCTGGATTAATAACCCATGTGGTGGAGTTTGCTCCTCAGCTTATGGCGGTTCAAGTTGATGAGGGTGGGGGGCGTTTATTAAAACAAAAAATCATAGACTTAGGCGTACAGGTTCATACTCAAAAAGCGACAACATCCATCGAGGCTGGTCAAGAATGCCGGTACCGCATGTGTTTTGCCGATGGTTCGCATTTAGAAACCGACCTTATTCTATTTTCTGCAGGGATTCGTCCTAGTGATCAATTGGCGCGGATGTTTAGCCTTGCCATAGGCGAACGTGGCGGTATAGTTATCGATAATTATTGTACCACCTCAGATACAAGCATTTACGCCATAGGTGAATGTGCATTGTGGCAACAAAAAATATTTGGCTTAGTGGCGCCAGGGTATTCAATGGCTCGCACCGCTGCCAACCACATTGCTTTTGGAATTGACGACAAAACTGTCCCTTTTAAAGGTGCTGATATGAGCACTAAACTCAAGTTAATGGGAGTGGAAGTGGGATCAATTGGTGATTCTCATGCGCGCACACCAAATGCGCAAACCTACACTTACGAAAATCAGCCAGACGGCGTATATAAGAAAATAGTGGTTGATGCTAAAGGCCAGAAGCTCCTTGGTGCTGTGCTTATTGGTGACACCTCTCAATACGATACCCTATTACAATTTGCATTAAACGACATTGCACTTCCAGAATTTCCTGAAACATTAATATTGCCTTCAAGCGGCATAAGTGCACCTGCAATAGGCGCTGATGCATTACCAATAACGGCCACTGTGTGCTCATGTCACAATGTTTCAAAAGGTGACATAATTGATGCAATTGACGCAGGGAAAACCTCGGTTGCGGCAATTAAGTTATGCACTAAGGCTAGCAGCGGATGTGGTGGCTGTGCCGCTCTACTTAAAAATGTGGTAGATGCAGAGCTTGAAAAGCGTGGTGTTGAAGTAAAAAAAGATATTTGTGAACACTTTGCATTTTCTCGGCAAGAACTATTCAACATTGTAAAGGTAACCGGTATTAAGCAGTTCGATACTTTACTTAGTGAGCATGGCGAAGGCTTGGGATGCGAAATTTGTAAGCCTGCTGCGGCTTCTATTTTGGCCTCGGTGCATAATGAATTTATTTTGGCAAAACAGCATGTGGGTCTGCAAGATACTAACGATACTTACTTAGGGAATATGCAAAAAGACGGTACTTATTCGGTTGTACCTAGAGTTGCAGGAGGTGAAATAACGCCTGATAAATTAATATTGCTGGGTCAAGTAGCTAAAAAATATTCGCTATACACTAAAATTACCGGCGGACAGCGTATAGATTTATTTGGCGCCCGCGTTGATCAACTTCCGGATATTTGGCAAACCCTAGTAGACGGCGGCTTTGAGACAGGTCATGCATATGCAAAAGCGCTTCGAACAGTTAAATCATGTGTAGGTAGCACATGGTGTCGATATGGCGTACAAGACTCGATGGCGTTAGCTATTGATCTTGAAAATAGATACAAAGGATTACGCGCGCCGCATAAAATTAAATTTGCCGTGTCAGGGTGCACCCGTGAATGCGCAGAAGCACAAAGTAAAGATATAGGCGTGATTGCAACTGAAAATGGTTGGAACCTATTTGTGTCGGGAAATGGCGGCATGAAGCCTCGACATGGAGATTTATTTGCCACTGACATAAGCACCGACCTGTTAGTAAAGTATATAGACAGAATTTTATCATTTTACGTAAAAACCGCAGACCGTTTGCAACGTACTTCTACCTGGATGGACAACATGCCAGGTGGCCTTGAGTACTTACAGTCAGTAATTATCGAAGACTCATTAGGTGTGAACGACGCCTTAGAACAACAAATGCTAAATGTGGTTAATAGCTACCAATGTGAATGGAAAACCGCATTGTTGGATGAACCATCGCGCAAACGATTTAGACAGTTTGTAAATAGTGAAGCTACCGACAGCAATATTCAATTTGTTCAAGAGCGCGATCAAATACGCCCCGCAACAGACTCTGAAAAAGCACTAATAGATAAAGATTCAACAAAAAATATCGATATTATCGAATTGGTATAAGGAAAAAATATGTCTGTAATAGTAGAAACTAAAATGGCGCAAAAAAATACTCTGTGGGTAAATATTTGTGCGCAGTCACAGCTAGTAGAAAATTCAGGCGTTTGTGCCCTTTTACCGCCTCTGGAAACGTCAGGTGAAAATGAGACAGATACTACGCAATATACACAAATTGCCTTGTTCTATATGCCAAGTACACATAGCCTATTTGTGGTTAGTAACTGGGATCCTATTGGCAAGGCTAATGTTATTTACAGGGGTATTATTGGCTCTATAAAAGATGAGCCTATGGTAACAAGCCCTTTATATAAGCAGCATTTTTCCTTAGTTACGGGGAAATGTTTTGAACAAGCTGATACCTCTTTATTAGTCTATTTAAGCCGTATTCACGATGGCAAAGTGCAAGTAAGTCCAATGATAACCGTAAATGTTGAGTAAATATGACAAATCTTGCTAAGCAACTTAAAGCGTCTACGTGCCCATATTGCGGGGTAGGGTGTGGTATAGAGGTTAGCGTTGCAACAAACGAAACATCTCAAACTTTAACTGAGCTGCAAGGAAATAGACAGCATCCAGCTAATTTTGGGCGGCTTTGTATAAAAGGACAAAGCTTAACACAGACGACTCAACCGGAAGGGCGTTTACTTGCCCCACGTATTTTCGGTAAACAGCAAAGCTGGGACGAGGCTACCACTTGGGTAGCAAATAAGCTTATTGATACCATTGAAAAACACGGTAAAGATTCAGTCGCATTTTATGTATCAGGGCAACTTTTGACTGAAGACTATTATGTAGCCAACAAACTAATGAAAGGTTTTATTGGTTCGGCAAACATAGATACCAATTCAAGGCTATGTATGTCATCAGCGGTTGCCGCTTATACTAGAGCTTTTGGTGAAGATTTAGTGCCTTGTTGTTATGAAGATTTAGATAAAACCGATGTACTCGTGCTTATAGGGTCTAATGCTGCATGGACTCATCCTGTATTATTTCAAAGAATGGAGCGTGCAAAACAGCTGAACCCGAGTTTAATGGTCATTCAGGTTGACCCACGAAAAACCGCTACATCTAGCCTAGTAGATGTTCATTTGCCCATTAAACCCGGCACGGATGCTGTTTTATTTAACGGTTTACTGCGCTACATCAGCAAGCATGCTTTAGATACAGATTATATCGAATCATGTACAGATGGTTTTGATAAAGCATTGTTGGAAGCTCAAGAATTTACACCTCAAAGAGTAGCAAAAAGCTGCGATGTGCCCCTTGCGGATGTAACTTTTTTTTTCCAAACGTTTGCCCTATCACCCTCAGCGGTTAGTTTTTATTCGATGGGCATTAACCAGTCTACCTCTGGTGTAGACAAGGCTAATGCAATTATTAACTGCCATCTTGCTAGTGGTAAGATTGGTAAACAAGGTAGTGGACCATTTTCAATAACCGGTCAGCCCAATGCTATGGGGGGTCGCGAAGTAGGGGGTCTATCCAATATGCTGGCGGCCCACTTATCCTTTGACAATCCTGAACATCACGATTTAGTGAGCGAGTTTTGGCGCACTGAGAACCTTGCAACTACCCCTGGTTTGAAGGCTGTAGATTTATTTGATGGCATTAATCAAGGCAAGGTTAAATTTATATGGATTATGGGTACCAATCCAGTTGCAAGTATGCCAAATAGAGAAAAAATTGAGGCCGCATTGGCTAAGTGTAATGCGGTGGTGGTGTCGGACGTAGTGCAAAGTAACGATACCTTACACTACGCACATGTTGCGTTGCCAGCCACGCCATGGTCAGAAAAAGATGGTACCGTAACTAATTCAGAGCGATGTATTTCAAGACAAAGAAGTCTTGTTGAGCCATTGGGTGAAGCTAAACATGACTGGCAAATCATATGTGATGTAGCCCATAAAATGGGCTTTGCGGAAGCATTTTCTTTTGAATCGCCCAGTCAAATATTTAATGAGCATGCCAAGTTAACCGCATATAAAAATAACGGTGAGCGAGCGCTCAACTTAATGGGCCTAGTTGATTTATCTGAACAAGAATATCAAGACCTGTCGCCTATTCAATGGCCGGTGAATGGCAATCAACCTTATAAATGGCAAGGTCAAAAGAGATTGTTTGAAGATAAAAAATTTTTTACCCCTAACAAGCGTGCACAGTTTATTGCCATCACGCCGCGGTTACCTAAACAGCTAAGCACATCTGACTTTCCATATGTATTGAACACAGGACGCATGCGCGATCAATGGCATACTATGACGCGAACAGGCAATGCTGCCAAATTGCACCAGCATACTCCGGTGGCTTATTTATATGTACACCCAGCAGATGCTCAAATGCTGTCTATGCAAGAAAACGACTTGGTACAACTCACCTCTAGTACAAATAAAAGAGGCGATGTGATACTCCCCTTACAGTTTGACTCAAATTTGCGTAGAAGCACCTTATTTGCGCCCATTCATTGGACCAATGAATGGGCCTCTAACGCTAGTGTTTCTTGGTTATTTAGCAGTGATACCGATCCTATTTCAGGCCAACCTGAACTGAAACATGCGAGCGTAAAACTAAGTAAGCTTAATATGCAACAACAAGCACTACTTGCTAGTCGAGAAGCCCTTGCAGCGACTACGCTTAGTGCCATAAGTGACTACTGGACATGTACTAAACAAGTTAACTGCTATGTTTATCGAATGGGTATTAAGAAAACAACTGCATCACAAGTCAACTGGCTTGATGCCATAAAAAGTAGCGGCAGCGGCAAGGGTGTTTTTTATGAGTACAAAAATACCAATTTAACTAGCCAAACTTGCGTCAGTTTGGATCTTGATAAATTGGAAATGGTTGTTCATTTTATGCAAGGCAATCCAAGCATTGCTAACGATTGGCTAGATAGTTTGTTTAGCGCCGCTCTTGACATGGATCAGTTACCACATATTTTGCGCTTTACTCCTCCAGTTGAATTTATACAAGGAAATGTAATTTGTAGTTGTTATCAAGTAAGAGAACTGCCCATTAAGCAAGCTATTCAAAATGGTACAACTACCTTAGACGGCTTAGGTGCACAACTTAAATGTGGCACTAACTGCGGCTCATGTAAAAGTGAGGTGTTGGCACTAATTGAATTAACACACAGCAACTGCAATCCTTCAGTACTAGGGACAAATGAAAACGAAATAACTACAAAACCGCGGCAGGTTATTGAGACACTTATTCCTATCAAAAATTTAGAAGCGAGTAATTTATGAGTAAGTTAATTAATATCGCTACAAGAGCTAGTCACCAGCAAAAGGGTTTTGTGTGGATTGTGGGTGCAGGCCCAGGAGATGCCGAATTACTTACTATAAAAGCTTATAAGGCATTGCAAGTAGCTGATGTTGTTTTATTTGATTGGCTAGTTGATGAAGCTGTTTTACAGCTAATCCCTAAAAGCACAAACACAGAATTTGTGGGTAAGCGAAGTGGAAGGCACAGCATGGAGCAAGGTGATATATGCCAGCGCATCGTATTTCATGCCCTGCAGGGTAAAAATGTGGTGCGCTTAAAAGGGGGCGACCCCGCTATTTTTGCACGTACTGTTGAAGAAACTTATGTGCTTACTCAACATGAAATTGACTATGCAATTGTGCCAGGTATTACCTCAGCCTCGGGCGCTTGTGCCTACTCAGGTATTCCATTGACGCATCGAGATTATGCACAATCGGTGACCTTTACAACTGCAAGTTTACAATGCAAACAAAGCGAACCTAATTGGCAGAGTTTGGTGAAAACCAGCGCCCATCAAACCTTAGTTTTTTATATGGGCCTGGGGAAAATAAAATTAATCGCACAGCGTTTGTTAGAAAATGGTATTTCGCCAAGTTATCCGGTAGCAGTTATTGACAAGGCGTGCACAACTCAACAAAGTATTATTAAAGGTACGCTGTATAGCATTTCACAAATGGTGTCAGATGCAAATATTTCGGGGCCCGCAATAATTGTGTGCGGAGAAGTAGTAAATCATCAGCAAAAAGTTAGTCTGTGGGCACAAAACCAATCTCCTGAAGCTGTCGTAAAACGTCAAATTCAAGAACGTTTAAGTAATGTTCAACTCGCCATTTAGCAATTTTAGGAAATTAGATATGAGTAAAATGTTCACTCCTTTTATTAAAGCAGTAGGCGCTGGCAAGCGCTCAGGGCGCTACTTGACCGAGCAAGAAGCATTTTCCGCTATGAGCATGCTGTTAAACGGTGAAGTGTTGCCTGAACAAAAAGGTGCGTTTTTAATGCTGCTGCGTGTGCGCGAAGAAAGTGTTGAGGAACTAACCGGTTTTGTAAGAGCATGCCGCTCATTTTTGCCCAGTCACCAGCAACCATTTGCAGGGAAAAAGACTGCCGATATAGACATTGGTTGCTATGCAGGGAAAAGAAGGCAACTGCCATGGTTTGTGCTTGCTTTAAGTTTATTACAACAAAATGGGTGTCGCCTATTTGTGCATGGAACCAGCGAACCGCATTCGGCAAGATTGTATATTAAAGACACCTTGAGTCGCTTGGGCATGCTTGGCAGTTTACAGGTTAAATCAACCGCGCAGGCGATCCATAAAATTGATGCCCAAGGTATTGCTTACATGGATTTGCAAGATATTCATACGCCGTTAAATGATATTATCCAACTGCGAGAATTATTTGGACTGCGCTGTTGTGCAAATACACTGGCACGTTTGTTAAATCCACTTAACGCAAAATATAGTGTACAAGGTGTGCATCACCAAGGTGTTGATGATAAGCATATTAATATTGCTGCAAATTTGCAAGATAAGCATGTATTGTGTTTTCGCGGGGAAGGTGGAGAGCCTGAAGTTAACCCATCAAAAATAACAAAGTTGCACTTTTATAATCATGGTTGTGTTGAATCATTTATACCGCTGGATATGCCCGCGCGCCAATCATGGCAAATAAAACCTAAATCGTTGGACGTATCATTGCTGGTAAAGTACTGGCAAGGTGATTATGTAAATAGGCAAGTTAGTGATTATGCTTTTAATACAATAATAGGCACGCTAGTGCCTATTATTATGATGACCAAATCGCTCACTATTAAGGCCGCAACAGAGTTGGCAGTACTATGGTGGCACGGTCGTAATAAGGCTGAACTTCTATCTGTGAGGCTAAATAAAACAGCTGCATAGCGTTTTATAACATTGCATTATAGTTAGGAAATACCCCATAACCTTGGCTGCCAGCACTAGTAAAGTGCGCGATGCACAACATTGCATCAAA
>JBLHMY010000078.1:0-10100 GCA_047621065.1 Glaciecola sp.
TGAAGACTCTATGAAGTAGTCGCCAAAAGTTAAGTCTTCTGGTGCCTCATATGTGGTCATTAACATAAGGTTGTATACCCCTATAGCTATGTCTATGGGAAACAAAGTATCTAAAAACACGTCGAATTGTAAGTCACCAAAAAGCGCCACACTTGTTGCCTCCCATCGCCCTAACTCTATCGTAAAGTCATTATCATATATGGCCCATTGATGTGAAGCTATTACCCCTTCATTCAAGCCGAAATTTTTACTGTAACCTTGTAATTGTAGCCTGTCACCTGCACCAAAGGAATATTCACAGCTTGTAAGGTCACAGGCATCTTCAGGTAGCCCTGTGAGTGGGCTATTTTCAAAAGGTACGGGTAGAACATCATAAAATGTATCGGAACTGACGCTATACAATGTTAACGAAGACTCATCAGGCGAGACCCTTGGAGTACTCTGAGGTCCTAGGGCTAAAACTTCGTCACAACAATTAGGAGTGACTGTCGCACCACCTCTTATTATGAGTCGTGCACTCGCTTCGAAGCACAAAGAAATAAAAGATATTAAGATGAGTGCGATAACAATATGAATATTGCGCATGGGGTATTCTGCATTTGTTATTTATTATACTAAAGTTTATGCAATTTCTAAGCCCTGATGTAAGCCACTGTAATTATTGAACATAATTTAGATGTTGAAATGAAGTGTAAAAAAACCTGACACCACGATTATTAAAGCCTTACCTAAAGAAATTAGAACCTTGAGGAAAAGTGCTGCAAGCGCATACAAAAAAGAAGGATCGTAATGTTGTATCAGCTATTACATATGCAGACATGCACTTTAGCGCTCTTGGCTAAATGGCTTCACCACAGCACAGCCCGTAAATAAGTTTATGTATCTAATTAACAGTGTGCGTGCAGAGGCCGTAGATGCCTATAACAATAATTAAAAACCAGTTAATCCACTGGATGATTTGCTAGCCAATGTTTAGCAATATCTTCACGCGTACATATCCACACACTTTCGTGTTGATTGATATATTCAATAAACCGCTTTAACCCAGCTAATCTGCCCGGCCGCCCTGCAATTCGACAATGCAGGCCAACAGAGAGCATTTTGGGCGCAAACTCACCTTCGCTGTACAATACATCAAAGGCGTCTTTCAAATAGTCGAAAAAATGCTGACCGGTATTGAAGCCTTGCGCGCTTGCAAAGCGCATGTCGTTAGTGTCCAGAGTGTAGGGCACCATAAGTAATGGCTTGGCATAATGCTTGTCGTAGTATGGCAGGTCGTCGGCATATGAGTCGGCGCAATACACAATATCATCGCGCTCAGCAACCAGTGCTAAAGTGTTTGGACTGGTTCTGCCGGTGTACCAACCCGCTGGTTTTTGGCCTGTAAGTGATGCATGTAAATTAATCGCATCGTCCATTTGCGTGCGTTCTTCTTCAATTGACATATCTTGGTAGTGGATCCAGCGCATTGCATGGCTGGCAATTTCCCAGCCTGCGCCAAGCATCGCTGCAACCGCGTCAGGATTGCGCTGCATAGCCATTGTTACGCCAAACACCGTTAGCGGTAACTTGTATTGTGTAAATAGTCGATGAAGTCGCCAAAAGCCGACACGGCTGCCATATTCATACATGGACTCCATGCTTAAGTGACGATCGGGATAAGCTTGTGCACCAATTATTTCAGACAAAAAAACTTCGGAATGGCTGTCACCATGAAGAACGCAGTTTTCCCCACCCTCTTCATAGTTCAATACAAATTGCACTGCAATTTTGGCCTTACTCGGCCATTTGGCGTTGGGTACTTTGTTTCCATAACCACGTAAATCGCGCGGGTAGCTAGTCATTTGTAATATCCAAATATTGTTTAGGGACCAATAAACCACATCCTGTAAGAATGAGAGAAATAACAGTGTTAGTGGCTTTTGCAAAGTCTTTTTTCTGCATAGTACTGCCGCGTAAATCTTTTATTTGTGCAGAGAAATCGGCATAGTGCTGAGTACTTGCCCAAATGTGATACAACAAGTATTCAGCATCAACACTGCGCATTTTACCACTATTTATCCAGCCTTCTATAACGTTTACACGCCCATCAAACCACGCTTTGTGTTTTGCTTTGAAACTTGCATCAAAGTTTTGTGCGCCGTTGAGTATCTCTAGGCCAAAAATTTTAGAAGCATTTGGATTTAATCTCGACATTTCCATTTTTTCAGCAATGTAATTGGCTAATGCCACGTTAGGTTCGTCGGCTATAGTTACGCCATCAAAGCTGGAATTCCACGTATGCAGTATTTCTTGTATCAGCGTGCTATATAGCACCATTTTTGATTTGAAATAGTAAAGCACATTGGTTTTAGGTAAGTCTGCTAGCTCGGCCACCTTTTGAATTGAGGTGCCTTTAAAGCCATTTTGGGCAAACGCTTTTTCGGCCGCTTGCAGAATAATGGCTTTACGCTGCTTAGCAATTTCACCCGTCGTTTTTGTCTCTTTTTTACTCACCAGCTAATCCCTTGTATAGCTTTACTGCATTACATTATTTAACTATTTACCAACGCGTTTACATTACACTGTCAAAAACTAACCATATGGTCTGTTTTTTGCTTTATTTTAGTTTATATTTGTAAATATCAATTGTATAGTCTTTGCAAGCTCATAGACTATAATAAATTATAAGTGCAGGCCTAGCATGATTCAGTTTTTAGTAAATAACAAACTAGTAGGCATTGAAAATGAACGTGCCGATACAACCGTGCTGAATTTTTTACGAGAAAAGCTAGCGCTTACTGGCACTAAAGAAGGCTGTGCCTCTGGCGATTGCGGTGCTTGTACTGTTGTAGTGGCAGAGCCTTCAAGTGGTGAATTAAATGAAAATAAACAGCTAACATACAAGGCAATTAATAGCTGCGTTACCTTTCTGTCAGCCTTACAAGGTAAACAGCTAATCACAGTAGAGCACCTAAGCAACAAAAAAGAACTGCATCCAGTACAGCAAGCCATGGTTAATTATCATGGCTCCCAATGTGGGTTTTGCACGCCGGGCTTTGTCATGTCAATGTTCGCCTTGTATAAGCAAAACCACGAAGTTAACAGGGCGTCTGTTATTACCGCACTATCTGGCAACCTCTGCCGCTGCACAGGCTACAAACCTATCATAGAGGCCGCCGTAAGCGCTTGCAATGCTCGTGCCCAAGACCAATTTAATGAAAAGTCTGCTGATACCATCGCACAGCTACAGGCCATAACAAAGACCAACGCAGGCACCGAAAAGCTAATATTACCGCAAAACAGGCAAGCGCTTGCGCTTGCAATTCGTACTCATAAAGATGCAATATTAGTGGCCGGTAGTACCGATTTAGCCCTTATTCATACGCAACAATTGCATACTATCGATAAAATGATAAGTGTGATGGGCGTAAAAGAGCTCAAACGTATTGAAGTAACAAATAACATGCTGACCTTTGGTGCAGCTTGCACACTTAGTGAGCTAGAAAGCATTTTTTTCACTCACTTTGAGTCTACCAAAGAAGTGATGGAGCGCTTTGCTTCTGTGCCCATTCGCAATCAAGCAACCATTGGGGGCAATATTGCAAGTGCCTCTCCTATTGGTGATATGCCTCCCATATTAATCGCCTTAAACGCGCAGCTTATATTAGACAATGGTACTGAATATCGCAGTATGCCGGTTGCAGATTTCTTCACTACTTACAAAGTAACCAAGTTAAATAAGTACGAATGGCTCGACAGCATACAAATACCCTTACCCGTGGCTAATCAAACCTTGCGCGTTTACAAAGTATCCAAGCGCATGGAAGATGATATTTCAGCAGTTTGCATGGCCCTAAATATTACCCTCGACAACAACAAAGTAGTTGGATTATTGGCAGGCTTTGGCGGCGTAGCAGCAACGCCAGCGACTTGCTTGTCGTTAACAAACGACTTAGTTGGCATGCAATGGTCAAGTACCGACACATTAAAAAAGGGCCAACAAATTCTATTAAATGCATTTACGCCCATTGATGATGTGCGTGCCACCGGCGCCTATCGCAAACAGTTGTTAAAAAATCTATGGCATCGTTTTTGGCTAGAAACCAACAGCAATGCGCATAAGATAGAAACAAGGGTGAGCCAGCATGCGTAAATTGATAAAAGAACGTGTATTGTTTAAAGAGTCTAAGCTTGTTGATAACAAAACAAATCACTTAGTCACCCAGAGAATCAAAAACACACCACATGAAAGCGCAGTAAGGCAGGTTAGTGGTTCGGCACGCTATGTTGATGATATACCTGCGCCAGCCAACCTTGCTCACGCGGCTGTTGGCATAAGCAATGTAGTGAGTGGTCACATACACCATGTCGATTTAAGTAAGGTGTTGGCTAGTGAAGGCGTAATAGATGTTATTGTTGCGCAAGATGTACCCGGTCATATAGACATAGGGCCTATTTTTGAAGGCGACCCGGTGCTTGCGCATGAAGAAATTAAATTTCACGGTCAACCCATTTTTGCAGTACTAGCACACACGGTAGAACAAGCAAGAATGGCGGCAAGCCTTGCCGAGGTAGAAATTACTGCTTCGGTGCCTATATTAACCATAGCACAAGCCGAAAAAGCCGCTTCTTATGTAAGGCCTAGTCATACAATGAAACGAGGCGATGTAGACAGAGCTTTAGCCAACGCTGAGCTTACCGCTGAGGGAAGTTTGTCTATTGGCGGCCAAGAGCATTTGTACTTGGAGGGACAGGTATCCATGGCGGTGCCTGAAGAAGAAGATCGCATGCTTATTTTCACTTCTAGCCAGCATCCTAGCGAAGTACAAAAGCTAGTAGCCGAAGTGCTAGATGTAAAACTACACAAAATAGTAGTAGATATGCGCAGAATGGGCGGTGGTTTTGGCGGCAAAGAAACCCAAGCGGCTCAATGGGCCTGCATAGCCGCATTGTTTGCAGTCAGAAATCAACGGGCAGTTAAGCTGCGTTTGCCGCGCCAGCAAGATATGATTGTAACAGGCAAGCGCCACCCCTTTGAAAATCAATTTCATGTTGGTTTTACATCAACAGGTAATATTACTGGCGCTAAAATCATCGTTAGCGGTAACTGCGGCCATTCGCCAGACTTATCAGATGCCATAGTCGACAGAGCCATGTTTCATGCCGACAATGCGTACTTCTTACCCCATTGCCAAATTGACGGCCACCGCATGAAAACTAATCAGGTTTCACACACCGCGTTCCGCGGCTTTGGTGGCCCGCAAGGCATGATTATGGCAGAGGCTATTATAGATACTATTGCCCGCAAAGTAGGCAAAGACCCGCTAACTATTCGAAAGCAAAACCTCTATTCAGCTGCAACAGGCAACATCACGCCCTATCATATGGAAGTGCAAGACAATGTATTGCATGAACTAATTGAACGCTTAGAAAACACTAGTAGCTATTGGCAAAGACGTGAACTAATCACTCAGTTTAATAGTGACAACCCCATTATTAAAAAAGGTCTGGCGCTCACGCCGGTAAAATTTGGTATCTCATTTACCGCCAAGCATCTTAATCAAGCCGGCGCACTGGTACATGTGTATACCGACGGTAGCATTCAAGCCAACCACGGTGGCACTGAAATGGGGCAAGGTTTACACACCAAAATAAGCCAAATAGTGGCCAACGAATTTGGCGTTTCGCTTAGCGATGTAGATATTACCTCTACCCGCACCGACAAAGTCCCAAACACCTCCCCCACAGCAGCCTCGAGCGGCACTGACTTAAACGGTAAAGCAGTGCAAAACGCCTGTATTATCATTAAACAGCGTTTAGCCGAATTTTTTGCTGAGCAAGTAGGCGGTGATAAAAGTGACGTTGTTTTTGCCGACAATCAACTTTGCTTAGGTGAGCATAAAGTGTCTTGGTTTGATGCCGTTCAGCAAGCTTACTTTGGGCGCGTGTCGCTATCAGCAAACGGTTTTTATAAAACACCCAAAATCAATTACAACCGAGCAACCGGACAAGGCCGTCCATTCTTCTATTTTGCATACGGCGCAGCGGTAAGCGAAGTAAGTATTGACACCTTAACGGGTGAATATAAAGTTGACCGCGTAGATATACTGCACGATGTGGGCACCAGTCTTAATCCGGCTATTGACACAGGGCAAATTGAAGGTGGATTTATTCAAGGCATGGGCTGGCTCACAACCGAAGACTTGAAATGGGATGAAAGCGGCAAACTCATAAGCAATAATTTAGCGACCTATAAAATACCCGCCATTGGTGATACACCAGAAATTTTTAATGTAGAGTTGTTTGAAAAACCGAATCAAGAAGATAGTATTTATCATTCAAAAGCAGTTGGTGAACCGCCCTTGATGTTGGCCATATCGGTTTGGTGTGCGCTCAAAGATGCTTTGTCTAGCTTGAGCAATTATCGAATAGATCCACCCTTGCAAACCCCGGCCACGCCAGAACGAGTGTTAGATTGTGTTAACGCCTTAAGCGCGGAGGATGTATGCGAGTAAACACTTGGTTTGAAGCTCTTAACAACTGTCATACCCAAGGCATGTCTTACGTTATAATTACGGTAATTACTGCGGCAGGATCTACACCAAGAGAAGCCGGCTGTAAGATGATTGTTACCGGTGCACAGCAATTCGATACAATTGGCGGCGGGCATTTAGAATTTGATGCCGTAAACAAGGCCCGCGAGTACTTAATTAAAGGCAAACAAAACCAACACATTGTGTCTTATCCTCTTTCGAGCAAACTTGGCCAATGCTGCGGCGGTGCCGTAAAAGTCTTGTTTGAGGTGTATGTTAATCATCATCAACGAGTAGCAATATTTGGAGCAGGGCATGTGGCAGCAGCGCTGGTGCCTATATTGTCTCAACTACCACTGCAAATAGACTGGATTGATAGCCGCGCAGAACTACTTGACGCCAAGCAACAAGGCCAAAACGTCAACTGCATTGTTAGCGAACATCCTGTAGATGAGGTTACGAATATTCCCTCAAATACTTGGGTAGTCATTTTGACCCACAATCATCAGCTCGATTATGATTTGGTAGAGGCGTGCTTAAAAAAAGCCACGGTATCGTTTATTGGTATGATTGGCTCGCAAACAAAAGCCAAACGTTTTCGCACTCGCCTTGAACATAGAGGCTTCAAAGCTTCGCAAATACAAACCCTCACAAGTCCTATTGGTGATCGCTCTATTCCGGGTAAACGACCCGTTGAAGTTGCGGTATCTATTAGCGCACAACTTATTCAAAAGCTTCACCAAGCAAACTCAAGCAACAGCGACAAGCCAGCATCTAGTGCAACGTTAATAGACGTTCAGGAGCCAATTCAATGAGCGCGAGTGCGATTACTTCATTAGCCCTTTTAAATGCTGCATCTAGTGATGACGCGCAAACTTGGTTTATGCAAACATGTACCGCCGAAAAGTGGTGCGCAAAGATGGTTAAGCAACGACCTTTCCTTAATTTTTCGGCACTAATTACCGCGGCTGGCGAGCAGTGGCATGAAATGACAACTCTCGACTTTATACAAGCATTTACAGGACACCCTATGATTGGTGACCTAAGCACACTAAGGCAAAAATTTGCAAGTACCAAGGCCATTGCTAGTAACGAACAAAGCGGCACGCAAAGCGCAACTGAGGTGACCCTACAGAATTTACAAAAAATGAACCACGAATATGTAAACAAGCATGGGTTTATATTTATTATTTGCGCGTCTGGTTTGAGCGCAGCGGCCATGCTAAATGAATTGAAATTACGCATACATAATAGTACTGGTGCTGAAATAGAAAAAGCGGCGCAAGAACAGATAAAAATTACGCTACTGCGCATAAACAAAGCGTTTGACGACGCCACAGCGTAAGGGCGTTAACATTGGCAAGTTAACTCAAGCGCATTGGCCTAAAAGGATAACAGTAAAGTGACAACCCAAGTAAATAGTAAAGTAAATACGTTGTCGAGCCATGTACTCGACACCACCAGTGGCAAGCCTGCGGCAGGAATGACGCTCACCTTAACGCTGCCCAACGGCACTAGTTGTAGTGGCACAACCAATCAAGATGGTCGCTTTAAGCAATGGCACACCAGTGACTTTTTAGCCGGTGAATATTGCATACGTTTTCATTGCAAAGATTATTTACTATCAACTCACGGGCAAAGCTTTTACCCTTTTATCGACATTCATTTTGAGATGACCGCAAACAGCGGCCATTATCACATACCGTTGTTAATTTCGCCCTTCGGCTACAGCAGTTATAAAGGAAGCTAGTGAATACTAAAGCCATACTCTACCGTGCCAGTATTTTACACTTTCCGGTGGCCACGCAAACACCCGATACACAAGCCACTATGTTTGCAGATGGCGCCTTGGTGGTGCATCATGAAAAAATTATTGCCATTGGCAGCTATGCAAAGGTTTCACGCCTATATACGCATGCCGACATAATCGATTATAGCGGTCGCTTATTGGTACCGGGCTTGATTGATAGTCACTTACACTATCCGCAAACTGAAATGATTGCCAAATACGGTAAACAACTATTGGCTTGGTTAGAAAACTACACCTTCCCAACAGAGCGTAAGTTTGAGTCAGTCAAATACTGCGAACATATTGCGCACATTTTTTTGCGCCAGCTAATTGATAACGGCACCACCACTGCGCTTGCATTTTCAACGGTACATAAGCAATCGGTTGACGCATTATTTACCGCTGCATCTGCACTCAACATGGCAATTGTAACGGGAAAAGTATGTATGGACAGGCATTGTCCAGAATACTTACAAGATACGCCCACATCTGCTCAGCTTGACAGTAATGAACTAATCACTCGTTGGCATGGCAAAGGCCGTAATTTATATGCGCTTACACCAAGGTTTGCGCCCACCAGCAGCCCAGCTCAGTTAGCAGTATTGAGCGAATTGGCGCAGCAATATCCGGATGTGTTTATTCAAACACACTTGTCTGAAAACGCTCATGAAGTTGAGTGGGTAAAAAGTCTTTTTCCTGAGTACTCATCGTATTTAGATGTATATGCAAATTTTAATATGGTAAGAAAACGAGCCGTTTTCGGGCATTGTTTGCATTTGTCACAAGACGAGTGGGCGCAACTGACAGAATCTGGTGCGACAGTTGCGTTTTGCCCCACCTCCAATTTATTTTTAGGCAGCGGATTATTTGATATACAGGCTGCCCAAGAGCACAAAGTTAATATTGCCTTGGCCACTGACGTGGGCGCTGGAACAAGCTTTAACATGCTGCGCACCTATGGCGAAGCTTATAAAGTGAGTCAGCTACAAAACGCACCAATAAGCCCATTGGAAGGATTATATATGATGACCCAAGGTCCGGCTCAGGCCTACGACTTAAGCCATAGTATTGGTAATTTAAACCCGGGAACTCACGCCGACTTCATTATTTTAAACCCTCATTTCAACTCACTTAGTCAATTACGCATGCACCAACACAGTGGTGCTGATGACATATTGTTTGCATTGAGTCTTATTGGTGATGATCGCGCGGTTGAAGCTACTTATATTGCCGGCAAACAACAAAAAATTTCAACGGAGAAATCTTATGCCTTGGCTTGATTGGATGTCACTTTTTATTAGATGGTTTCACGTAGTCGCCGGTGTCGCTTGGATTGGCGCATCTTTTTACTTTATTTGGCTAGACAATAATTTACGCGAACCGCCCCAGTGGAAAAAAGAAAACGGCATAAAAGGGGACTTATGGGCCGTGCATGGCGGTGGCTTTTATGAAGTCTCTAAATATAACTATGGCCCGCAAACCATGCCCACTACTCTACACTGGTTTAAATGGGAGGCTTACAGCACATGGATAAGCGGCTTTGCGTTGCTTATTTTAGTCTATTACTTTGGCGCATCGGCCTTCTTAATCGATCCACGCGTCATGGATTTATCGCCCGCTATTGCTATTTCATATGGCATTGGTTTTATCTTCGGCGGTTTACTTATTTATGAAGTAGCTTGTAGAAGTCCTTTGGGAAACCACCCAAGAGTATTTGCTTTGTTTTTGGTTATTTACATTATGTTTGCCTGTTGGTTAGCTACGTCATTGTTTAGTGGTAGAGGCGCATTTATTCA
>JBLHMY010000079.1:0-10097 GCA_047621065.1 Glaciecola sp.
CTATCTGGCGCAGGTACTGGTGCGCTAGCTTGCACTTCTTGAGTAGCCTCGCCTTGACCTGCAACTTCCATGGTCAATACCAAAGAACCCATAGAGACTTTATCGCCTAACTTAACTTTAAGCGATACAATTTTACCTGCCGCAGGAGCAGGCACATCCATGGTTGCTTTGTCGGTTTCAAGTGTGATTAAACCATCTTCTTCGGCAACGGTGTCGCCTTCATTAACTAATATTTCAATAATTTCAACATCGCTGGCATCACCAATATCAGGTACCATGACTTCAATTACACTGGAAGCAGCAGCCTCTGGCGACTGTGCTGTTAAAGCCGGCGCTGGAGTAGTTGCTGGAGCCGGCTGTGATGCAGCAGGAGACTCAACGTTAGGCGCTTCAGACGCAAGCTCGGCACTGGGCGCGTTTTGCGCCACGAGTGCTTTTCCAAGCAAGTCACCTTGTTTAATTTTGTCACCTACTTTTACCGATATTTCTTTAATCATGCCGTCAAAGGGAATTGGTATGTCCATACTGGCTTTGTCACTTTCAACCGTAACAAACGAAGCTTCTGCCTCAACGGTGTCGCCAACAGCTAAACACACTTCAATAATTTCGACTTCTTCGCCGCCCACATCAGGAACAATAATGTCTTGTAAATCTGCCATAATTCAGTCTCCTCTTTATGCGTACAGTGGGTTAATTTTATCGCCGTCAATATCCAACGCTTTATGCGCCTTTGTTAACGTAGCGGCGTCTAAATTACCCGCTTTGTGTAGCTCATATAGGGCAGCATAGGCAATGTTATTTGCATCTACTTCAAAATGGCGACGCAAATTAGCTCGGCTATCGGAGCGACCAAAACCGTCGGTTCCTAATACTCTATATACACCTGGCACAAATGCCCGCACTTGATCAGCATACGATTTAATATAATCGGTAGCCGCAATAGTAGGACCATCGTTACCACTGCTCATGACTTCGGTAATATAAGGGACTTTTTGCTTCGCTTTTGGATTGCGCATATTAAAGCGATCGCAATCGATACCGTCACGGCCAAGCTCATTAAACGAGGGCGTACTATACACTTCACTTAGCACGCCATAGTCTTGGCTAAGTATGGCCGCCGCTTTGCGTACTTCAACCAAAATAGTACCCGAGCCTAAAAGTTTAACTTTCTTTTTAGCTTTCGCATCGCCCACTTTATCGAGTAAATATATTCCTCGTAAAATACCTTCTTCACAGCCCTTAGGCATTTCTGGCTGCACATAGTTTTCGTTCATTACCGTTAAGTAGAAGAAAACGTTTTCTTGGTTTTCTAACATTCTACGAATACCATCTTGCACCACAACCGCAACTTCATAACCGTAGGTAGGATCATAACTTATGCAGTTTGGAATAAGTGCTGCTTGCACATGGCTGTGACCGTCTTGATGCTGCAAACCTTCGCCATTCAGGGTAGTTCTGCCGGCCGTGCCGCCTACTAAGAACCCTCTACATTGGGAGTCTCCAGCAGCCCAAGCCATATCACCCACTCGCTGGAATCCAAACATTGAGTAATAAATATAAACGGGTAGCATTGGCAAGTTGTTTAAAGAATACGAGGTACCCGCCGCCACAAATGATGACATTGCGCCTAGCTCGTTAATACCTTCTTGCAATACTTGTCCTTTTTTGTCTTCGCGATAGTAAGCCACTTGGTCTTTGTCTTGCGGTACATATTTTTGACCCGTATTGCTATAAATACCTACCTGACGGAATAAACCCTCCATACCAAAGGTGCGGGCTTCATCAGGAATAATGGGCACCACACGCTGACCTATTTGCTTGTCTTTTAGCATAACGGTGAGCACTCGTACAAAGGCCATGGTGGTTGAAATTTCTCTTTCCCCCGAGCCTTTAGTAATCGCTTCAAATGCTTTTAATGGTGGCGCAGGTAATTCTTCTGTGCTGTTTGCACGACGAACCGGCATATACCCTTTAAGCGCTTCACGCTTTTCACGCAGGTATTTCATTTCAGGACTATCTTCGTCAAACTTAAAATACTCTAAGTTTTCACAGGCCTCATCCGACACCGGTATATTGAAACGGTCGCGATATGCCACTACAGAATCAACGTCCATTTTCTTCACATTATGCGCTATGTTTTTACCTTCACCAGCATCACCTAAGCCGTATCCCTTTACCGTTTTGGCTAAAATAACTTGTGGACGGCCTTTTGTTTCTGTCGCACGCTTGTATGCTGCGTATACTTTTACGGGGTCATGACCACCCCTGTTTAGTCGCCAAATATCGTCGTCGGACATATTAGCAACCATATCTTTTAAGTCAGGATGTTTGCCAAAAAAGTTTTCGCGGGTGTATTGACCACCTTTCGCCTTGTAGTTTTGGTATTCGCCGTCTACGGTTTCGTTCATGACTTCGAGTAGTTTGCCTGAAGTGTCTCTGGCTAACAATGAATCCCAATAACGCCCCCAAATAACTTTTATCACTTCCCAGCCTGCGCCGCGAAAAGTGCCTTCTAGTTCTTGGATGATTTTTCCATTTCCACGAACAGGACCGTCTAAGCGCTGCAGGTTACAGTTAATAACGAACGTTAAGTTATCAAGGCTTTCTCTTGAGGCTAAACCAATAGCACCTAAACTTTCTGGTTCATCAACTTCGCCATCGCCCATAAAACACCATACACGCTGGTTAGAGCAATCGCGCAATCCACGGTTAGTTAGGTACTTAAGGAATCTCGCTAAGTAAATAGCCTGCATAGGACCTAGGCCCATCGACACCGTCGGGAACTGCCAGAAGTCGGGCATAAGTTTAGGGTGAGGGTAAGAAGATATACCTTCACCGCCTACTTCTTGGCGGAAATTATCAAGCTGGCCAGCGCTTAGTCTGCCTTCAATGAAGGCGCGCGAATAAATACCTGGCGATACGTGACCTTGTACAAACAAATAGTCGCCGCCGTTATCTTCGGTTGGAGCGCGGAAAAAGTGATTGAAGCCAACGTCGTATAACATAGCTGCAGAGGCAAAACTGGCTATGTGACCGCCTAAATCCAGGTTCTTTTTCGAACCACGAAGTACCATCATAAGTGCATTCCAACGAATGGCATTTCTTATTTTTGCCTCAATCGTTTGATCACCGGGCATTGTTGGCTCTTGGCCTGCTGGAATAGTATTGAGATACGCGGTTGTTCCATCAAAGGGCATATGCGCGCCGTTACGGCGGGCTTTTTCAATTAGCGACTCTAAAAGAAAATGCGCTCTGTCAACGCCTTCAGTCTCTAATACCGCTTCAAGCGATTCTATCCACTCACTTGTTTCAATTGGGTCAACATCAGGTTGTTTCATATCGGCCATAGTTTTTTCCTATTCTTTGGTTCAACTCTATTTGTATATTAATAAGGTGCACATTTTTGCTTACGCCACCTAAATCTTAAATTTTACGGGTACTAACTGCCGCTCACTATTCTTCGCAAACTTCGCTGAACATTGGCGTTGTTCTTATTGATATCCAACAAGGTCTTTTCAATAAAAGACAAATGTAGATGACTTGCATCGCGCGCCGCTTCAGGGTTACCTGATAAAATAGCCGACACAATGTTTGCACGCTGTTGGGAGATTTCGTTTTCAACATTGGCACCGCCACGCAGCATAGCCAGGTTTTGTTTTACGTTGTCCTCTAACATAAGGCGCATTGCTTGCATTACCTGTACAAGCACCATGTTTTGA
This sequence comes from Glaciecola sp., assembly GCA_047621065.1. Lineage (GTDB taxonomy): Bacteria > Pseudomonadota > Gammaproteobacteria > Enterobacterales > Alteromonadaceae > Glaciecola. The sequence continues at coordinate 3,720 of JBLHMY010000079.1, forward strand.
GAAGCTTGCGCCATCACAAAGTAAAATTCACCCAACGCAATACTTTCAGCCTCTGGATTGGCTTGACTGCTAGGTGATTGTAACTTTTCTAGCGCTTGAGTAAGGGCAATATGGTCTTGGCGTTGTCCACGAAGGGCGGCATAAAATGCCGCCATGCCTTCAAGGGCGTGGCGGAATTCTAATAAATCAAACTGGGTTTCTGGACGTTTTGAAATGAGCTCTAACAGCGGGTCCGACAAGCGTTTGTTAAGGTGTTTTGACACAAAGGTACCACCACCTTGTTTACGCTCTATCAATCCTTTAGCCTGCAAGTTTTGAATAGCTTCGCGCAGTGAAGGACGCGACACTTTGAATTTACCTGCTAGTTCGCGTTCCGACAGTAACTTTTCACCAGCCGCTAAAGTGCCATCAATTATCATTGACTCTAATCGTTCGGTAATAACATCTGAAAGTTTAGCTTGCTTAATCATTGCGCCCTGGTATTGAAAATAATCTTTCTCCGCGTTTTATCTCAGTTTCACAACACTCTTAATTCTGGTTTTTTAGGTGAAACACTTCGGCTCCAGCGATGGTATTACCAATTGACCAAAGAGCATTTTAAGGAATATTTTACAAAAGTAAAGTGTTTAACTAACAACGCCTACCAAAGTCATAACCGAAATTACCATCAAAAAGAAAATAATGTTACGTTTTACTAACTTAACCATTTGTAAAGGCTCCTGCAGATGCGGGTTTTCAGAGGTAGGCAAGTCTTCACTTGCCTTGGCAACTTTTGCTAACACGTCGTATGCATTAAGCTTTACATTGGCAAAGGTTTCTAGCCATACGGGCAGTCCGCGGCTAAAGTGCCCTACTAACAAAAATCCAAACGCGGTAACACGTGCTGGCATCCAGTCTAGAATAAACAAGACCTTTTGAGTGTCGTTTGCCCCGTCATGATGCTCGTTTAGCCGCTCACTTGCGGGTTCATTTACGCTGTGTTGAGTAATGTGTCCGTTATCACTTTGAGGTTCTAAAATCGCCTCTGAATAGTCTATATTACACTGTGCGTTTTGGCTATTGTGGGCATCATCATTGTGTATTTTACTTGTTTGTAAAAAATACCATTCTTTACACAAGGAATAAAACACCATGCCTGGAAGCCCTAATAAGACAAAGAATATTATGACGCTTGCATATTGCCTGTAGTTAACCAATACGAGTTGCTTACCAACATTCGATAAATCGCCGCCTTTATTGCCAAATTGTTCTGAATATAGTGAACACGCCTCAAAGTTTTCTTTGTTAGCTGCTTGTAAATAGCGTTTATAGGTTTGTCTTGTTACTGGGCAACCTAAACACACCCACAATAATATTAAGTATAAGAAAAAAACCAGAATAGCAGGCAAATAAACAACTAACATCCACACCACTAGCGAAGGAAAACCGGCAACTAGTAGCATAGTAGCAATAACACCAAGCTGATATTTAGGCTGCTGAATATTTTTTTTCTGCAACAAACGTGTAATAAATGAAAAGTAGTGCTGCGCTAAGGTAGTTATATGAAAGGTTTTAGATTTAACCACTACGCGTTCAAGTGCCATTACTATCAATAAGGTAAAAAGTGTCAAGGGTTAATATCCTGTTTGAATGGGCTGTTAGTATAATCGCTAGCCACCATTGTGCAACATAGTTTCACGCCTTATTAATAGCTGATCTGCATCATGAAAGGTGCATTTGGCAGATATTTAATCATTGTTTGTTGTCGCAGATTAAGCCAACATGTAAATCCCTATTGGTAGTATTGCGCTTATTGCTTTAACTACTTTATAAAATGCGCATTTTTATCGGCATATAAAAGGAAAACCTGTGGTATTGCTCACCAATTTGACCCCTAATAACAAATTAGTAAACGAACCATTCAGCGCACTTACTATTAACAAAGACAGTGTTGCTAGCGATGTATTGCGTGCATTAATAGAAGACTTAGCACCCAACTCCATAAACGTAACCAATATGCATATTGACAATATTGATGAAAAAACGCCTATCGATTTACAAGCTCTAGTCCAGCAAGATATTACGGCAAACCTTATTGATATAAGCACCCAAGCGCATGCCCATATTATTACCCGTGAAGATATTACCGTGTGCGGTCGTGAATGGGCACAGCAAGCTTTTCATTTAATTGACCCAACACTAAACCTAGATTGGCATTGTGAAGACAGCCAAGTAGTAAAGGCCGGTACTAGCTTAGTAGACATTAAAGGCAGTGCACGAGCAATTCTAACGGCTGAACGCACGGCCTTGAATTTTCTTCAAATGCTTAGCGGCACCGCAACTGTTACCGCCCAGTACGTTAAGTGTCTAAGCGGCTCACCTACGCGCCTGCTTGACACGCGCAAAACAATCCCCGGTTTTCGTCAAGCACAAAAATATGCCGTAAGCTGCGGCGGCGGACAAAACCATAGAATGGGTTTGTTTGATGCCTTTCTAATAAAGGAAAATCATATTAGAGCATGTGGTTCAATCAACAATGCCATTGTGCGAGCAAAGAGCTTGCACACCCAAAAAACCATTGAAATAGAGGTTGAGAACCTTGATGAACTCAAGCAGGCAATCGCCGCAGGCGCCGACATAGTTATGCTCGACAACTTCTCAACCGAACAGATCCACCAGGCAGTGTCTATTAACAATCAACAGTGTAAGCTAGAAGTTTCAGGTAATATTACACAAGAAAAACTAGCAGAATTAGCGAAAACAAATGTGGATTTTATTTCAACTGGGGCAATTACTAAACATATAAGGGCGGTCGATCTTTCCCTATTAATTATGTAAGTGCAACACTGTAAATCGTAAATTATAAAATCATTCACTTAAATATTTTTTTGTGTCAAAACCAACACTTAGGTATATGTGTAAATACTTCACCGTAGGGGATTGAAGAATATACTTGTCCTTAACATTATGGTTTCAAAAAATAGGTGGCACATCATGGCAGTTGTTGCACAAGACTTCGTTTGGATTGGTTCAGACAAAAACGGAAAGAGAGGCAAAGGTGAAATATCAGCAAAAAGTCTTTTAGAAGCAAAAAATTCGCTTAGACGCAGAGGTATTTCCGCCACCCGTGTTAAGAAAAAAGGCAAACCACTCTTTAGCCGAAAAGAAAAGGCCAGCGCCCAAGATATATGTGTAATGTCTAGGCAAGTTGCCACTATGTTAGGTGCTGGCGTTACCCTTATCCAAAGTTTAGATATGATAGGTCAAGGCCATGCAAACGGCGCCATGCGTAAACTTCTTAGCAACGTTACCGACGAGGTAAGAGCCGGCAACCCACTTTCATCATCACTGCGCAAACACCCTCTCCAATTTGACGATTTATACTGCGATTTAGTTGAAACCGGCGAACAATCGGGTTCACTTGAAACTATTTATGACCGTATCGCTCTTTACAAAGAAAAAGCCGAAGCGCTTAAATCTAAAATTAAAAAAGCCATGTTTTACCCAATTGCCGTTTTAGTAGTTGCCCTTATTGTAACGCTTATTCTGCTAATATTTGTGGTTCCTCAGTTTGAGGAAATATTTGCTGGATTTGGTGCTGAGCTGCCAGCTTTCACACTAATGGTGTTGGGGCTGTCTAACTTTGTCCAATCTTATGGTATTTTTATTGGCGCGGGCATCGCAGCTGCGTGCTTCTTATTTGTACGCACTCATCGTAAATCACCAAAATTACGTGACTATGTTGATGCCAAAACTCTTCAAATCCCCATTATTGGGGCTATTCTGAAAAAAGCCGCTATTGCTCGTTTTACCCGTACTTTGTCAACCACCTTTGCTGCCGGCGTTCCGTTAATAAGCGCACTTGAATCGGCAGCCGGAGCCTCCGGCAATGCCGTATTTCGTGAAGCTATATTGTATATACGCCGAGAAGTTTCTGGTGGTACGCAAATGAATACCGCTATGCGAGCAACCAATGTATTCCCCGACATGGTCACGCAAATGATTGCCATTGGCGAAGAGTCGGGCGCGGTAGAAGATATGCTAAGTAAAATAGCTTACATTTATGAAGCTGAAGTTGACGACATGGTTGACGGCCTAACTAGCCTTTTAGAGCCCATGATAATGTCGGTTTTAGGTGTGGTAATTGGTGGCCTTATTATTGCTATGTACTTACCAATATTTGAAATGGGTTCAATTGTATAATCACTTCGATATATGACAAAATACATTTATTCGCTCTTTTTATGTAATTATTATAGGCTTATTGAGTAATAAGCCTTTTTTATTCCCATTACATAAACGCGATACAAGGGTAAAACTGAGCTTATAAACACCCAACTACTTACATAAGATTTACAGGCACAATAATGTTTGAACTCATGGCAACATCGCCCCCTTTTTATATTAGCTTCGTGTTCGGGTTATCATTACTCATTGGTAGTTTCTTAAATGTGGTAATTTATCGATTACCTGTAATGATGAAAAATGACTGGCAAGAACAAATTGATGCCCACATTGCGCAAACTAATGGCAACGATTATATAAATCAACAGCCTGCATTTAATTTGCTTAAACCCGATTCTACTTGTCCAAACTGCAAACATAAAATAAGGGCGTGGGAAAATATCCCGGTTGTTAGCTGGCTTTTTTTACGCGGAAAATGCAGGGCTTGTAAAACAAATATCTCTATTCGCTATCCTCTTATTGAGTTACTTACCGCAGTGCTAAGCGCTTGGATAGCATACGACTTAGGCTTTACCCCAATCGCTTTTGGCTTTATTTTTTGCACATGGCTGCTAGTTGCTATGACTTTTATTGATATTGATGAAATGCTGCTGCCCGACACCTTAACATTATCGATGCTTTGGATAGGCTTATTAGTTGCAGCTTATGTAGACGGCGCAAGTAACGCTGTGTTGCTAAGCGATGCGGTAATAGGCGCCGTAGTAGGCTATATGAGTTTATTCACCGTATATTGGGCATTTAAGTTGATTACGGGCAAAGAAGGCATGGGCCACGGCGACTTCAAACTACTCGCGGCAATAGGCGTTTGGGTTGGTTGGCAGCACTTACCCATTGTTATTTTATTATCTTCTATGGTGGGTGCTATTGTGGGAGTCACTTTAATGTTGGTTAAACGCAAAGACAGCAACCTAGCTATTCCATTTGGCCCGTATTTGGCAGCCGCAGGCTTTTTAACCATGCTTTATGGTCATGAAATTGCCACTTGGTATTTGGCAACCTTATAATGAATAAACCTGCGATACATAAAGAAAACCTTAAAAGCAAAAAATATATCGTAGGAGTAACTGGCGGCATAGGCTGCGGTAAAACCACAGTAACCAATTTATTCGCCGCTAAAGGCATAGATATAGTAGATGCCGATTTAGTAGCTCGCGACGTTGTAATGGCCGGCTCTGAAGGACTCAACGCACTAGTAATAGCTTTTGGCGATACAATATTAAGCCCACAAAACACTCTTAACAGGGGAGCACTTCGCGAGATAGTATTTGCCGATAGCAAAGCAAAAGATAAAGTAAACGGCATACTCCATCCACTTATTCGTCAAAATATGATGAACCAATTACAAAACACACAGTCGCACTACTGTATATTGTCGGCGCCGTTGTTGTTTGAAAATAACCTGCAACAGTTTGTGGACAGGTGCTTGGTGGTCGACATAACCCAGAGTCAACAACTTGAACGAACGCTTGGCCGAGATGGCGGCAATGCAAACACCATAAAAAATATTATGGCGGCCCAAGTAAGTCGTGAAAAGCGCTTAACCTTAGCCAACGATGTTATAGACAACAGTAAAACCCAGAGCTTCCTTGCGCCACAGGTAGATAGTTTACATAGTAAGTACACCATGTTGGCCGCGCAATTAGTTACATAGGTCTTAGCAATATAGTCATTATCGGTTTGTAAACGCGGTTGTGAATAAATAAATTTTACACAGATTGAAATTCACGTCCCCTTGACGGTTTTTTTTGTGTAGAATGCGGTGCAATAAAATAAGCGTACACCATATTGTATTTATTGCTTATGTTAAAATAGTAAATCTACAGGGAGAATTTGATGTCGGTCGCACTTTATGAATTTCCACTTTGTGAAAAGGTGAGAAATTACCTGCGACTTGAGCAGTTATTTGCGCAATTGAAAGAAGCTAAACAAGCCCAATCTGAGAATCAATATCTATATTTTTTTGAAGTATTTTTTAATGTAATTGATTTAGTTGATCGCCTAGATTTACGAACAGACTTTTTGCGCGACATTGACTCTCACGAGCGCAAACTGCTGCATTGGTCACAGCATCCTGATATAGACAACAACGCATTGGAGATTGCCCTGGACAACCTACAAAGAGTAGGCGTGGATATTAAGAAAAATAAAAAGCTA
>JBLHMY010000080.1:0-10023 GCA_047621065.1 Glaciecola sp.
GGGTGTTGCCACCTTATGAGTGCCTCGGCACCAACAATTGCATTGTCGCTAACCCTTACTTGTGGCTGAAAGTATAAGATGAACTCCTCATTTTCCAGCGCCTTCACCATATCTCGCTCAAGGCGCATCTCATTTTGCACACTTTGGTTAAGGTTTTCGGTGAAAAAACTGTAGTTGTCCCGACCGTTGTTCTTCGCATCATACATAGCAATATCTGCATGTTTCATTAGCATGTGCTTATCTGTCCCGTCCTCAGGATACATTGCGATACCTACACTAGATGATACTTTTAACTTAAATTCATCTATCACCCAATCTTGACGTATAGCCTCCATTATTTTGTCGATAACCGTCAGCAGAGTAGATTTTTGGATGTTGCTTAATACAATAATGAATTCGTCTCCGCCTATACGGGCAAAAATATCGGTAGTTCTTATACTGGGCTCAATTCTTTTAACCACTGCTTGGAGCAATTTGTCGCCAATATCGTGACCCAGCGAATCATTAATTTTTTTAAAATGGTCTAAATCTAAAAATAACAGGGCAAATTGTGTGGAATTATATTTGGCACTGGCAATAGTAAGATCCAGTCGCGAATATAAACTGTGACGATTTGGGATATCGGTTAACGTATCATTTAGTGCAATGTAGTCTAGTTGCTTTCGCACGTTCATTTGTTCAGTAATGTCCCGAACAATTCCTTCCATTTCAGTAACTTTCCCCTGTTCATCAAAAATCGGTAACTGCATGATTTCAACGTAGCGGATTTCATTTGATTTGTGATATACCTGTACTATATAGGGCGCAATTTCTTCACCATTTAATACTCTAAGAGTATAATCTTTGGCTAATTCATTTTGTGGGTCTGAGGTAATAAACGATTTATAACCGCTTTTAAACTCTTCTGTTGTATAGCCTAGCATGTCGGTTACAGAATCGCTTAAATAGGTATATTCACCGTTTATATTACGCGTGTAAAAGAAATAATATCGCCTTAAGTTTTGTACAAGGCGATTGTATTTTTCTTCACTTAGCTGAATTTTAGTTTGCGCACTGGTGCTTATCTTTTCGTAAAGCTTTTGCATTTCTAGTGCAGTTACGGCTAATGATTTCTCAACTGACCGCCGGCCTTCATCAGCATCAAAATATGCTTTATTAACGAGGTCGGTAAGTATAGTAAACTGGTCAGTAGTTAAACCATCACTATTAGTTACGCCTAGTTTTTTTAATTGCCGCTTAAGCAGTCGATGCATCGTTTTCCCACAGCAGTGTTAGTGTCATTGTTTGATTATGTTTAGCTGTTTCTAATGGCTTGTCTCAACGCCGGATGTGTCTGTGATAGGATATTTTCGTAGTTAACATTTTTACGAATTGCCTAATGTAAATTACCCATTAACTAAAATTAGGCGCATATTCTAAATAGAATAATTTTGACCCGTTATTACTTATCGGCAATAGTACCGATATTGTTATAGCGATTATATTTACTTTTTATAGTATATTTTTATACCGTATTGACACCAACAGCATTAGGGTCAATACATAGCGTTGAATTGCAAGCTATGCCTCATAATTAACTAACTAAGCGCTCGCCAAGGAGCTTTGTAATGATTACTCATATTCATCATATTAATTTTGTTGTGGCAAACTTACAGGCATCTATTGATTACTTTTCTAAATTATTGGCACAGCAAGCGATCATTGAAAAGCTACCCCAAAGAAATGTAAATACAGCCAGATTCAAAATTGGCGAAAGCTTATTGATATTGGTACAGCCGTTGAGCGAAGAAGGCCTTGTAGCCGAGATTTTAGCGAGCAAAGGTGAAGGTATATTTTTACTCTCTTTTGCCACCGAATCGATTGATCAAACCTTGCTAGATCTTGAGCTATCACATGCACAAAAAAGAGTAGGTTTGGAGAATTGGCCTATATGTGATATCTCACCTTTAGAACAGTTTGGTGCGTTCCTACAATTAACGCAAAAACCTTGCAAAAATTATTCAAATTGAAATTATAAATTCAATTTGAATAAAAACACCCATGAGCCTCGCAAAAAAATATTTCAACACCCTGATTTTAAACGTTTTAATTATTTGTGTCTTTTTGGCATGAACCATGCTCTAGTACATTTGTAAAAACTTTGTAAATAATGTTTATAAGGGCGTCTACTTCTTGATGTATGAGACTAATAAAGTTCGAATTTTAATATTCGGCCATAAAGAATTTAGCCAACTGCTTAGCAGCGTTCTAGGTGAGCTTGAAAATAATGCTCATTGCAGAATTGTTGATGCTATTGTAGGTACCATTGACGAAGCCAACAAGCATGTCAGTTTATTTAATCCAGATGTCGTTATTAGTGCTGGAAGTAATGCCGCTTATCTAGAAACTGCTTTAGATGTTCCTGTTTTATCCATTTCGGTTACCGAGTCCGACATTGTCAGTGCGGTGTTAAAAGCATCAATAGTTAATGCTAATGTTCACCTTATTACCTTTGATGATTACAGTCGATTAGTTAGCCTGTTGAACCAAAGTACTTCAATACATATTAAACATAGCAAGTACGAAACTGCCGAAGAAGCCAAGCAAATTTATCAGTTAGCCAAATTTTCCAATAAAGACGTTGTGGTGGGAGCCAGCTTGATATGCGGCTTAGCCTTTCAGGAAAATATCAAATCATTTTTAATTTATTCTAAAGAGTCGTGTCGAGCTATACTAAAAGAAGCCGTGGCATTGGCTCGCACGCAAAAAGAGCAAATTCATTCAAAAGCGATACATCGCTGGCTTGATGAAGATTCAAAAACGCCCATTTTAGTGGTTGACAACTACACTGACATTCTTACATCAAATGCCGCTGCTAAGGTAGAGTTTGCTGTTGACTCAACCAACAAACAAGAAATTTTAGATTTGCTACACAGTAGCGAATTTTCCGATAATTCAGACGGTAAATGCAGGCTAAATCAAACCGACTGGTGGTTTCATAAAGATACCGTAGAAATGGCTAATCATCAATTTGATGTTTACCAATTTTATGCGCAAACCCCTAATATTTCTGCTCGAAAAAGTACACACGTACCAAAGCAATCTTTGGTCTATAAATCAAAAATAATGATTGATTTGATAGAGCGCACAGATTTATATGCCAACTCTCCAAGTCATGTGCTTATTATTGGTGAATCGGGTACAGGTAAAGAAATTATTGCTAAACGTATTCATCACAAAAGCCAATTTTGTGATGGTCAATTTGTTGCCATCAACTGCGCTGCTATGCCAAGTGAGCTGTTTGAAAGTGAACTTTTTGGTTATGTAGAAGGCTCATTTACCGGTTCAAAGCGCGGGGGCAAAAATGGATTGCTGTATGAAGCTGAAAATGGTGTCTTATTTTTGGATGAAGTGGGTGAACTGACCCTGCCGCAGCAAGCCAAACTGCTTCGCGTTATTCAAGAAAAAACCTATCGCCCTATAGGCTCACACAGAGAATTCAAAGTGAATCTCAAAATTATCGCAGCGACCAATCGACCGCTTGCACAAGAAGTCAAAAAGGGGCTGTTTAGAGATGATTTGTACTACAGGCTAAATGTATTAAGCATATATGTTCCGTCATTAAAAGAAAGAAGACAGGACATTAGCTATATAACAAAATCGAAACTAACAACACTGAACTTTGGTGAATTAGAAATAGACACCATTGAGCGAATAGCTTCGCAGGTAACACCTATTTTCAATGACTATGATTGGCCAGGGAACATTAGGGAACTTGAAAACATTGTTGAGCGATTATTAGTGTATTGCTCTGTTCATAAAAGCATTAGCGACGCAAAAATCATCCAACTTTTAGATGATTTAGCACCCGAGTTGTTTGTGGGTCCCGATGTTCACAACACCGGTGCTTTGGCGCAAAACGAATATCAACTAGTTAACCAAGCCATGATCAAATTTCACGGTAACAAAGAACTTGCCGCACAGTATTTAGGCATTAGTCAAACCACTTTATGGCGACGATTAAAACGAATTAATGAAAATAATAGAAGAGGACAACAACATGCGTAAATTTACCCAAAGTAAAATTGGTAGTGCAGTGGCATTATCGATGTTAGCGGGTTCTTACACACTGGCAGGTAGTGCGCTTGCTCAAGAATCGCAGATATCAGAACAAGAAGAATCGGTAGAAATAATCAGTATTTCCCGGAAGCGACCAGAAAGCTTACAAGACGTGCCAATTGCGGTAAGCGCGCTGTCTGCTAGAGATATTGAAACGGCAGGCGTTGAACGTCCTGGAGATTTCATTTCACTCGTGCCTAACGTTAGTATCGTCGATACCGCAAACGTGGGCGATACTCAGGTTAATATTCGCGGCATTGTGTCGACCCGAGATGCAGAGTCGACCTTTGCTTACGTGGTAGATGGTGTATTAATTACCAACCCAAATGGCTTCAACGAAGAGCTATTAGATATTGCGCAAATTGAAATTTTGAAAGGACCCCAAGGGGCGCTATATGGCCGAAACGCTGTAGCGGGTGCAATTTTGGTTACCACCACGGTGCCTAGCGAAGACTTTGAAGGAAAAGTCAAAGTAGGTGCAGGTAATGCTGGCATCCAACGTATCAATGGTATTGTGAGCGGCGGGCTAACTGACACAATGCGAGGCCGATTAACGGCCAGTTACAACAGCATGGATGGGCATTACGAAAACATCTTGACGGGTCAAAACGATGAGGTTGATTTTTTAGAAGACACTACCGTTAAAGGACGATTAATGTGGGATGTGTCTGACGACCTCACACTTGACATTCGCGCAGGTATGTCAAAGGTTGAAGGCGGCGCTATTAATTTCAATGCCGTGTTTGCTTTACCTTCATTTGTGTCTGCTTTCAATCAGCCCAATTATCAGGCTAACGTTAATGATCACGACTTTATATTTGCATTTAATGTTCCTGGTGAAAATGAGCAAGAAAGTACCGAGTTTTCACTCAAAGCCGACTGGGATTTAGACGGCTTTGACGTTACCGGTGTACTTGCCTATAATGATTTAGAAGAATACTTATTGTCTGATGGTACCAGTGCGTCGTTCTACGGCTATGAGCTTACCCCGCAATGCCAAACAGATCGTGCCACATTAAATAACACCCCAACCGGCTTAGGCGGCGCGGATAGAACTGATTTATTCGGAGAGTTTTTCGCTCCCTTTGGCGTGTTTCCTCCGGGCGTAGAATTTACAGGCGTATACGGACCCTATACACCAACAGCGTGTGACGGTTATCAGTATCAAGAACGTAGCCAATCAGATTTTAGCGGTGAATTAAGATTCACTTCCGACAATAACAACGCACAATTACGCTGGATAGCGGGTGTTTATTTTGCAGAAATAGAACGTGATGTGGTAGTAGCATATGGTGCAGACCAAGGCCAAGGTTTCTTGCGTCAGCCGTATGTTCCGCCATCGGGTCCCAATCCTACAGACCTATTGTTTAGCGATACCTTCGACACATCAGTACTATCTGCATTTGGTCAAATTGAATACGATGTATCCGACAAAATGGAAGTCGCCTTTGCTCTTCGTTATGACTACGAAGACAGAACGGTTTCTAATAATGTACCCGACGTGTTGGCTTCAGGCTTAAACGTAAATACTCTAAATGCAGAAGGCGCTGTTGGACCAATAAACCCGGCCCTTAGCGCAAATCCGGGCGGCATTCCTGACAGAAGTCGCTCATTTTCTCAGTTCCAACCTAAGGTCACCCTTAGCTATGAGTTAACCGACAATATCAATTCATACGCAAGTTACGGTGTAGGTTTCAGAAGCGGTGGTTTTAACTCTATAGGTACTGCAGCCACATTAGATTTTTGGTTCAACAGTTCAGGCAACGGTACACCGGGCGACGCGGTAGATGCGCAATTATTGGTCAGCGATGAGTACGACAAAGAAGTTACCACCAATATAGAGTTTGGTCTTAAGTCTAAATTTATGGACAACAAAGTAAGACTTAACGGCGCAGTGTTTAGGACAACCGTTGAAGACAATCAGTTTTTCGAGTTTTTCGCCGGCCCATTTGGTTTGTTACGCGCGGTGACTACTATTGACGAACTTGAAATTCAAGGGTTTGAGATTGATGTAGAAGCCGACCTTACCGACCAATTTAAGGTATTTGCTGGCTTGGGCTTGCTTGACACTGAAATTAAAGAAAATCGTAATCGCCCGCTTACCGTTGGCAATAAAGCGCCGCAGTCACCTGATACTACTTACGCACTGGGGTTTGTTTACGAGCAGCCCGTTGGTCAGAATTATTGGGTAACTACAAGAGTCGATTACCAATACACTGGGGAAACGTTTTTCCATACCCTCCAAGGCGAACAAACACCCACTATTTGGGACTTCTTTGGCACGCTTGGCGGTGGTGTTCCACCAGGTCCGCACCCACAAAACTTTGACAATGCTAAACGTGAGTCGTTCTTTACATTGAATGCTCGTATTGCGCTGGAGGCCGATACCTGGACATTAGCACTGTATGGCAAAAATATTACTGATGAAAAGTACCTTCAAGAAATTATTCCTGCTCCTGAGTTTGGTGGCTCATTTATTCATCCGTCTGCATTAGCAGAGTATGGTGTTGAGTTTACTTATAGCTTCTAAGTACTAAATGAAAGCGGCCTGAAGTATTTCGATATACTTCAAGCTAGGCTTTTGTAGTAGCTTTGACGGTTCTGTAGTTAGCAGGACCTATAGCAGCTCAAACAGGAATTAAGTCATTGGAGAAAATCATGAACAAGCCCCTGGCGGGTATACGTGTTATAGATTTAACACATATGTTGTCTGGTCCTTATTGTGCAATGATCCTTGCAGATTTAGGCGCACAAACAATAAAAGTTGAGCCTTTGCACGGCGAAGGCACACGTAAATTATTAGCAAGCGACCCTCAAAACTCACTTGCAGGAATGGGCGCTTATTACATTACATTAAACCGTAACAAACAAAGTATATGCATTGATTTAAAGAGCGAAGAAGGTAGGCAAGTTTTTTACGAATTAGTCAAAGAGTCTGACGTAGTCGTAAACAACTTTGGTGCTGGTGTACCCAATAGACTGGGTATTGATTATGCAACCCTGAGCAAAATTAACCCGAAAATTATTACCTGCAGCATCACAGGATTTGGTAGCAACGGCCCTAACTATAAAAGGCCTGCGTTTGATCAAGTTGCGCAGGCCACCGGCGGCGGGATGTCAATAACAGGGACAGATAAAGAAAATCCTGTACGTGCCGGTATTCCCATTGGTGACTTAGGCGGTGGCATGTTCGCGGTAATGGGCATTCAATCCGCAATAATAGAGCGAGCAACCAGTGGTAAAGGCCAAGACGTTGATATTTCAATGCTCGACTGCCAGGTGTCTATGCTCAACTATATGGCCACCATGCATTTTTTATCAGGCGATAACCCTTATCCAATTGGCAACTCTCATTTTGTGCATGTGCCATACAATACATATCGCACCGTAGATGGATTTATTGTAATTGCGGTAATAACCGATAACTTCTGGAAAAACTTAAATGAAGTCGTTAAGTGCCCAGAATTCGACAACAGCAAGTATGATGGGCAACCCGGCAGATGGGCCGCTAAAGACTTTATAGACAGCAAGTTAAATGAGGTGTTAGGTCAAAATACAACCGCATATTGGATAGCTCAGTTAGAAGCTAAGCGAATTCCTTGTGCGCCTGTGAATAGTTTATCTGATGCGCTAAACGATGAACAAGTATTACATCGTAATATGGTCGTTGATTTAAAACACCCCAACGGCAGCTCAACCAAAGGCCCTGGTAATCCAATAAAATTCTCGCGTACCAATCAAGAGTCTTTTGATGCAGCACCCATCTTAGGTCAAGATACACAGGCCGTGCTGTCTGGATTATTGAAAATGTCGCAAGAACGCATTGATACTCTAGTCGCAAATGGTGCAGTTAGGGGAAGCAATGATGACTAATCGTGTATTCATTAATGATGTTGGGCCCCGCGACGGTTTGCAAAATCAGGCACAAATATTGACGCCGCAGCAGCGATTACAACTCATTCATTCTTTAACTAAAGCCGGATTAGATGGCGTAGAAGTAGGTGCATTTGTTTCGCCTAAAGCAGTGCCTGCTATGGCTGGAACCGACATAATTTGTCAACACCTTCCAACTGCACAGTGTCACTATTCAACCCTTATCCCAAATATGAAAGGCTTTGAATTGGCAAGGCAAAACAAAATAAGCTTGGCGTCACTGGTAATTGCCACGTCAAATACCATGAATAAAAAAAACATTCGTATGGATAACAGTCAAACGCTAACTATGATTAAAGAAGTTATAGCCGCTTCGAACAATACTGGCGTTGAGGTCCAAGTTTACTTAGCAACGGCATGGGAGTGTCCGTTTGAAGGGCCTACTTTACCGGGGCAAGTCATAGATATGGCTGCCAGTTTACTAGAAAGCGGGGCTTCTCGTTTAGTCATTGCCGACACCATTGGCGCAGGTAATCCTCAAGCGGTCAATAGTTTAATGAGCACATTAGTAGAACAATTTGGGGCCAATACCTTTGCCTGCCACTTTCATGATACTCGCGCTATGGGTTTAGCCAATGTTTACGCAGCATTAGAAGCGGGTATACGTCAATTTGATGCATCAATTGCAGGCCTAGGCGGGTGTCCTTTTGCTCCGGGCGCTAGTGGTAACGTAGCGACAGAAGATGTGGCTATGATGTGTGAGCAGATGGGCTTTGAAACCAAAATAGACATGAAGGCACTTTTAGATGCTTCAGACTTAGCCATTGAATTAACAAAAACCGCGCGCGGAGGAAATGCCAAAACGTGGCTGCGCAAGCACATAGCAGCATAAACGCTGCATCATTTATACGACAAAAATTACAACTTAGACAGTGATTGCCAAAACATAAAAAACACTTTTAGTTAAAACAAGAATATAAAAGAAGGATAAAGTTATGAGTTATCGATTAGGCGTTGATGTTGGAGGTACTTTCACAGACCTTTTGTTAATCAACGAAAGCAACGGTGAAACTCACACAGCAAAGGTTCCCTCTACACCAGAAGATTCCTCTGTGGGTGTATTAAATGGTATCGCCCGTATTTGCGATGAATCTGGTATAGATCCTAAACAAATAAATCGTGTTATGCACGGCACCACGGTTGCCACCAACGCCGTACTTACCGGCAAGGGTGCAAAAGTAGGCTTGGTTACAACCAAAGGCTACAAGCATGTATTGCAAGTAGCACGCTCATATTGTCCAGGTGGCCTTGGCGGTTGGGTTAGTTTTGTTAAAAAACCTCTACTGGCCCCACTAGAATTGACCATAGAAGCTACCGAGCGAATGGGAGCAAACGGCAAAGTTGTGGCCGAGCTAGACAAACAAGCCCTTCGAGCAAGCCTAACTAAACTCAAAGCGAAAGGTCAGGTGGAAGCACTTACGATTTGCTTCATTAATGCCTACGTAAACGGCGACAATGAAAAGCAAGCCAAGGCGGTAGCCGCTGAAATTTTCACTGACATTCCTATTAGCATTTCTAGCGATATCGTGCCTGAAATGCAAGAGTACGAACGAACTGAGACCACCGTAGTGAATTCATATGTGCGTCCAGAAGTATCACGCTACATCGACAACCTTCAAGCTTCGTTGTATAAAACAATGGGACAAAACCTGCAGTTGTCTATTTTACGTTCCGACGGCGGATTAGCTTCAGCTAATGCCGCAGCCGACAAGCCGGTTAACTTACTAATGAGCGGACCTGCAGGCGGCGTATCGGGTGCCATTCACTTTGCGTCAGCGGCTGGCTATGACAATGTGTTAACCTTTGATATGGGCGGCACTTCAACCGACGTTGCGCTCATTCAAAACGCTAAAGCCCGTATTAGACGTGAAACCCGTGTTGGCGATGTAACGGTAAGAGCACCTTCAGTGGACGTGAGAACGGTAGGCGCGGGTGGCGGCTCATTGGCTTTTGTACCTGAACTAACCAAAGCACTGCGAGTGGGTCCTGAAT
>JBLHMY010000081.1:0-10020 GCA_047621065.1 Glaciecola sp.
AATTACGAAAGTATAGACTTACCTAATGGTAACACGAGGAATGGTTTTCATTCATAAATAAGGTGGGTAGTGGTTGCCGCTTTTTATGACAAAACACTAAGCAAGAGCTCTAAATCTTTAAACCAGACATGTTTAAAGCGTAATCTACCAAAGTATTAGTTTGCAGTAAATTTATCTCGAATTTGTTCTATCCGTCTTTTGTTTACGCCAAGGTCTGACAACCCAAGGCGAGAGGCTGACCGGATTTGTATAATTACTATTGCGCTTCCTTTTGCTGGAAAATAAAACTCAACATCGTCAACAAATCGAAATATTGCAGAGGTAAACTCGACTCGAATATAATCTTCGTGATCTTCCGTGATTCTTGCTCGTGCAAACTCTTCAAGCACTTTTAAAAGGCGAACTTTTGCCTTTGCTTGTGTGCCGGTAAAGTAAAAGGGATCTGCATAATCAGATCTAGTTGTAGCTTGGGTATTAACACAGTTGGGCGTTATAGGACATGGTGTTAATTGCCCATCAGTGATACCTAATTTAGGTACGCTTCCCGCGCACCCTGCTAAAAAAACAACACTCAATACTACGACTAAAATTTTCTTACTCATTTACCTCATCCTTTGTAAATACAACAACCGAATAAATGGTAACGCCACTTCCTAAAATCCGTAGTTATACCATTTTACGCAACAAATGCCCTGTATTTAGCGATAACAATCGCCAACAGCTAAGCGCACCTAACAATCCCACTACAATTGCGCCTATCAGCGGTGCTATCACCCAATATTCTAGGTGCAGCGAAAACGGCATTTGAAACACAGTCGTTTGTAGCAAATACAAACTAAACTCATTTGCTAATGCGGCCATTAGCCCGGCTACCCCGCCAATAATAAAGAATTCGTTAATAACACTAAAGCGAATACTGCTGCCTTTTAGACCCAGCGTTCGTAAAATGGCTAATTCTTGCAAACGTTCGTCCATACTAGCCTGCACCTGAGCCACCAATACTAATGAGCCGGCCACCAATACCAGTATCAAAATAAATTCAACAGCCATTGACACTTGGTCAATAATTTCGCGAATTTGATTGATCCTTGCGTCTACATCAAACAATGTCACACTGGCAAAAGGCGCCATTAGTGGTGCAATTTCGTTCTTGCGCGACTCATCTAGGTTAAAACTTGTAATATAGGTCGCGCTGAAGTTTTCCATTGCTTTTGGATGCAGTATAAAGAAGAAATTAGGCTGCAGCGTTTGCCAATTTACTTCTCGCATGCTGGTAACTTGAGCACTAATGACTTCGCTGCCTAAGTTGAAGGTTAAAGTATCGCCCAACTCAATATCTAGCCTATCGGCTATTTCAGTTTCAATAGACAAGGGCACGGGTTCACCTTCTTGCCAATTGTCGTGCCACTGGCCTTCAACAATTACGTTGCCATTTTGCAGACTGGTGGTCCAACTCAAATTAGCTTCGCGGCCTAAGCCTTGGCGACCATCGGTATTGCGCTCTTCACCTTCTTTGGTGACGTCGGTTCGCACTTGTTCTTCGTTAATAGCAACAAAACGACCACGTGCCACTGGATAGAATTTTTCATAGCTGACGTTATTTGCAGTAAAGTGTTCTTTTAAACCCTCTTTTTGCGCTTGTGTTACATTGGCAACAAAATAGTTCGGAGTACCTTCAGGCAATTGGTCCCGCCACTGTTTAACCAAGTCATTTCTCATAACCAGCACTACTAATAGCAACATGATTGTAATGGCAAAGCTTATTAACTGCACCGAATTACCCATCGCGCGGCGTCTAATTCTGGCCCACGCTAAGGTCCAAGGACCCATGCTACCGCTGCCCAATTTTCTTCCCACAATAATAAGTACGTGAGTCATAAGCAGTAAACTGAGCACCAGCACAATGCCGCCGGCAAATAAAATACTACTAATTTTTAAATTACCACTGTATACCCACATAAGTAAAAACACCGCCCCGCCTGAAAATGCAAACTGCAGGAATTTTGACGACACAGTAGAGCTTATATCACGGCGAAGCACGCGCAGTGGCGGCACTGAGAATAGCTGCAACAATGGGTAAAGTGAAAATAGAAGAGCACATGTTACACCCGTAAACACAGCTATTCCAAGGGGACGCCAGTACCATGTGTCTAACGCAACCTCTACTTGGCCTTGTAAGCCAACCGCCACGGCCTGCTGAATTAGGTAGCCAACAATACTCCCAAGCACAATGCCCAACAGCGTAATAAAACAAATTTGGATGAGGTAAATAGTTCTTATCATCGACTTACCGGCACCCAATGTTTTCATTATAGCTACAGGGTCGAAATGGCGTTGACTAAAACGCTGTGCGGCGACCGCTATTGAAACCGCCGCAAGTATTATAGCTAGCAAGCTCGCTAGCAGAAAAAACTCTTCAGCACGAGCAATTGAATCGCCTATGGGCGATTGATCATCTTTAATGCTGGTCCATCTATGAATTTCGCGATTCATTTGTGGACGAAGCCAATTGTAATAATTTTCCAAGTCGTTGGGTTCACCCGTGAAATAATATTTGTAGTTAACTCGACTACCCGGTCCGGTGATCTTTGTTTGTGCAATATTCTGCTGATTCATCAGCAAAATAGGGTCGGTGTTAAATACACTAAAACCTGCATCGGGAATTTCACTTAAAATTTGGGTAACTTTAAGTGTCGCCTCACCAACTTCTACTTCATCGCCAATATTTACAGATAACACCTGAAGCAAACGAGAGTCTGCCCATACCTCGCCCAAAGGCACCGATTGAGTTGTTGCAATGCCCTTTCCAAATGGAGTGTCGCTAAGCTTAACGCTGCCTTTAAGTGGATAAGCGCCATCTACTGCGCGCACGTCTGAAAGTGCCAATTCATCGCCTGCAAATACCATAGAGCGGGTAGACAGCTGAAAGGCGGTGGCTAAATTATATTTACTGGCTTCTTCAATCCATAGGGGATCTACCGGATTTCTTGAACGTAACTGACTGTCTGCAGCAATAAATTCAGCGCTGCGTTCGGTTAATGCTTGTTGCAATCGTTCCGAAAAAAGAGATAAAGACAATACCGATGCCACAGACAATATAATGGCTAATAATATAATTGTTAATTCGCCGCGTCTTGCTTCATGTTTAAATAAACGCCAAGCTAAATTAAATGCCATCATAATTAGTCTCCTGACACTACTTTAAGATGCGGGATTTTTTCGACTAATTCACCTGCCGTCATACGTAATTGTCGACTGCATTTTGATGCTAACTGGCTGTCGTGGGTAACTAAAATTAAAGTGGTATCAGAGTTTTTATTTAAAGCAAACAATAAGTCTTCTACTTTTTGAGAATTGCCCGAATCTAGATTTCCAGTGGGCTCATCGGCAAACAAAATTTTAGGGTTGGTGATAAAAGCGCGCGCAATAGCGACCCTTTGTTGCTCACCACCCGACAATTGATTAGGAAAATGTTGTGCCCTGTGCTCAAGCCCTACTTGTTTAATAATATCATTGGCCAGATTTTTAGCATTAGGCAAGCCTGCTATTTCAGCGGGTAGCATAATATTTTCAAGCGCGGTGAGGCTTTGCACTAGCATAAAGCTCTGAAATATGAAGCCTACTTTTTCACCTCTTAAGCGAGCGCGACTTTCTTCATTTAGGCTGTGCAGTGGTTCACCGTCTACGAAAATTTCACCGCCACTAACTTCATCTAATCCCGCCAATAATCCCAATAGTGTTGATTTACCCGAGCCAGAAGCACCTACAATTGCTACACTCTCACCAGGTTTTACTTGAAAGCTAATAGGATGAAGGATCTGTAACTCACCTTCGTTCGTAGTGACTCTTTTAATCACGTTTTTTGTTTCGATCATCAAAGGGGCTTGACTCATAGTGACACATTTTTCCTATAAATTTGTAGCAGGCTTGTTTTGTGCAAGCAATGCAGCACACAAAATAAGCAAGTTTCCAAAAACCCAAATATGGGTATTATTGATTAGTCTTTTATTCGCAAATTTTGCGTATTCAGATCAGAGTGAAATTCCACAAAAAACCTCAGCTAAGTACAAACTACTCGTACTAGGCGATAGTTTAAGCGCTGCTTATGGGCTAACGGCGCAGCAAGGGTGGGTATATTTATTAGCCCAGCAATGGCAACAAAATAGCACCCCTGTTGAAGTCGTAAACGCTGCTATAAGTGGCGATACCACCGATGGCGGCCTGGCTAGGCTACCTCGGTTACTTGCATTACACAAGCCTACTCATTTGTACATAGAGTTGGGGGGAAACAACGCATTACAAGGCCATAACCCGCGTAAAATTAAACAAAATTTAATTAACATGATTGAATTGGCCAAAAAGAGCAGCGTAAAGGTCATTATTCAAGAAATGCAAATACCCACAAACTATGGCGCTAGGTACACCAAAGCGTTTACTGATATTTTCCATGATTTAGCGAAAAAGTTTGATATACCGCTGATTCCTTTTTTCTTGCAAGATATTGCTTTAGACCCCAGCCTTATGCAGCGCGATGGTATTCACCCAACCAAAGAAGCGCAACCCTTAATTGTTGCTTTCATGGCACCCAAGCTGTTAGTTGCTATAAACCTATAAGGTAACTTATTGAACGTTGTAGACAGCGAAATAAATGCCTATGCCTGTCACACAAGTTATAGGCCAATCCAATGCCTGTTGCCGTGCCTGTAAAGCCTTCTAAGCGTTTTACTGTACTTAATACCAATACGTTTATTAACTACATACTGAACGTCGTTAACTCTTGCTTAGTGGCATATACACGGCCCAATAACTGCGATTGTATAAAATACCTGATTAAAAGATGATAAGCATATTAAGACATTAACACTTTGACTATTGCGTCGGCATCTTTCAATCGTCTTAATTCCATAAACATCTCTTGCGCCTCTGGGTATTGCTTTTTTAAATATGAAAACCACTGCTTAATACGATTGGGAAAATATAAACCTTTTTCAGAATAAATTTCACACGCTGTATACTCAACTAAAAGTGCTTTAACAGCCTCCCAATCGTAGGGTTTATCACCATATTTGATGGCCGCGGCTAAATTAGGCATGGCCAAAGCACCCCTGCCTAACATTATGTCACTGGTATGGCTTTGTTCGATGCATGTTTGTGCATCTTGGAGTGACCAAATTTCGCCGTTAGCAATTAAAGGAATACTGGTGTTTGCTCTTATTTTTGCTATCCAAGGCCAATATGCGGGCGGCTTGTATCCATCTGTTTTTGTGCGCGCATGAATAACGAGTGAAGAGGCCCCTGCACTTTCTATAGCTTGCGCATTTTCAATAGCAAGAGAAGTGTCTTCATATCCTAACCTGACTTTAGCGGTTACTTCGTGCTCGCTTGGAACAGCGTCGCGCACCGCTTTTACAATCTCATATAAAGTCTCAGGATACTGCAATAGCACAGCACCACCTTTAGACTTGTTGACAGTTTTTGCGGGGCACCCAAAATTCAAGTCAACACCGTGAGATCCCAGTTTAATAGCGGTAAGCGCATTTTGTGCCAGCCAATATGGGTCTTGGCCCAATAATTGTACTTTGACCTTAACGCCGGTAGAAGTGTAACCCTGATTATGAAGTTCGGGGCAAAAGCGATAAAAGACCTTGTCAGGCAGTTGCGTGGCAACAACCCTTATAAATTCAGTAACACATAAATCGAAGCCACCTACTTGGGTCAACATATCGCGCATAAGGTGATCGACAACACCTTCCATAGGCGCTAATACTATTTTCATTGCGGTATTCGTTTCATTAATAGATTGATTTCATTGAGGTAGTAGTTTGGGTTGAGGTGGGCGGACAGCATTATAAAGCTATATTTACATATATTCAAAAATAACCCGCATAGTTACGACAGATCTGCCTTCATGCTAAGTGAAAGTAGCATGTTTTCAAGGATTTCATTAATATCGTCAAAGGATCCTGTGCTGCAATATATACTCATACTCGAGTCAACGCTAATGGTGTGATGGTTATTGTGATCCGCAAACGTATTGGTAAGCGCATCTTTGACACGCTCAAAGAAGGCTTGAGCTGCATTTTCTTCAATATCTACTAAACATAAAATAAACTGCTCTGGGGAAAATCGCCCAAGCAAATCTGAACTGCGCGTAATTTTGTTTAAAGTATTAGCTATTCGCCCTATCACAAAAGCGCTTTGTGTGAAACCAAGGGACAAATTTACCTCTGTAAAATTTGCAATATCGAAAATAACCAAGGCATTCGTACAATGTGCGTTGGGTTTAGCCACGTGAACGAGTTTGTTAATAAAAGCAGTCTTGGTCAACACACCCGTTAAGTTGTCGTACGATTGACTATCAAGGTATTTACGTCTAACAAACCAAAGCACTACCAACAACGTGATTAGTAAAACACCACAAAGCGTCCAAATCATCTGAGTTCTTTTTTGTTGTTGTATTTTTAGGCTACTTTCAAGGTTCAATATTTTGTCATGTAAGCTGGTTAAGTCAAAAGTGGCGTAGTTGTCTTGTACCGTTCTTTGGATTGTTGCCATTTTAGTTTGGTATTTCTCAAATGCCGCTATACTGCCCTGCTTATTTCCAATAAGCATATTTGCTTCAACAATAAAACGTGAATAACTTTTACTACGGCTAATATAGTTTTTATAGGTAGATGGTGCACTGTTTTCACTTTCAAGAAAATCGCGCAAACATTGAATATCGTTCTGAAAGTAGCATAGTTCAGAAACATACCACCTATGTAGTCCCTGATTAATAGCATTATTGTCGTCTCCAGTTAAGTCGTTCCAATTGGCTAAAGTAATTTCTAAAGCTGCGTAATCTTTAATGCTTACACTGTAGGCTGCTTGAAATAAATATTGTAAAAATAAGGTATGCCTAGTGCCGCTCTTGTCATTAATATCAATAAACTTGTCTAATGCTTCTTTTGTCCTGGATAAATCATTAATTGCCTGAAGAGACGTAATTAGACTCCCTAGAAGCGACAGTAAGTTTTCATCGGTATATATATTTTCGGCAGTTTTAAACGCTTTTTGGTACTGCGAAGCGGCTAAACTTTGCTGACCGTTCCTTGCATAAAAGTAACCTACCCTATTATATGCATGTGCAAGGGCGGCTGGACTTTTCATCTGGGTAATCATAACCAGCAACTGATAAAGCTCAAACACCTGCGCGTTCATGTCAGATTTCATGCATTCTGTAATATAGCCGAGACTAGCGCTTAAATGCACATCAACATATTTATTTTTCGCCGAATCGCGCGCTAGCATGTAATAATCACAACGTTCAGGATTTTCGTTCACATCGTAAACAAAACCATACTGAAAAATAGCCGATGCGTAATACTGTGCACTGCGGTCTGATTGTTCATTTGCAAGCATACGTTGCAAGATTGACTGAGCTTCAGTAAAATTACCTGCACAAATAAGACCGTGGGTTTTCATACTCGTTAATTGCAGCGTTTGCTGAGGTGTTAGCGAAGAAGAAGTAAGCGCGATATCTATTTGAGTGTTTAATGCTGAGGTAGGACAATCGTAGGTGGGTGTGTAGGCTTGTTGAATAAAGGATATTACATCAGCACGGTCAAACGTAGGGCTTACGCGTGTAATGTCAGCCAATACACCCCTGCCTAAAATAAGGCTGAAAAAAACCAACGTGAATGCTCTACTAAACAAGTTATAACCCCAAAATAATTCACTTAGCGAACCAAAATAATACTTATTGAAGCTTTGATGCCAATTGTTTGATTCTGCCAAATTTGTTTTTAAAACCAATACGAATATTGGCTATTTGGTTAAACCACACTTAATATAAGTATTTACACCCAGCTCATCCTTGCTTTAGCTTAAGTTTTTACGCGCACAAACACAAGCATATCTAAATACGGTGGCTTATGTGCTAAGCACAAACAAAAAAACCAACTTATATAAGCTGGTTTTTCTGTTGTTAAAAATGGCGTCCCCTAGGGGATTCGAACCCCTGTTACCGCCGTGAAAGGGCGGTGTCCTAGGCCTCTAGACGAAGGGGACAAAAACTGTGTTCTTGCCGTTACGCAACATTTCAAATTTTAAGTAAATTTTAGCATTACTGCTAGTATTCACTTTAACTTAACCTTGAGCCTAGTAACGGTTAAGTTGTTAGATGCCATCTTTTTGTGGGTTTTGCATAACCGATGCACTACCTTACATAAAGAATGGCGTCCCCTAGGGGATTCGAACCCCTGTTACCGCCGTGAAAGGGCGGTGTCCTAGGCCTCTAGACGAAGGGGACACAATATGTCCTTGGTGGAGCCAGGCGGGATCGAACCGCCGACCTCTTGCATGCCATGCAAGCGCTCTCCCAGCTGAGCTATGGCCCCGTGTGTCAACACATAGTGCCAAATATAAACTCTACACTGAGCGCTTAATTTAACTCAATACTTGCGTGACAGCGGGGCGCATTTTAGGCATCGAGCGGCTGTATGTCAACGATTTTTTTAAGAATTTTCTCTATTATTTATGAAATCTACAGCCTTGTTTATTCTTTGTACAACTTGCGCTTGTGATAATAACGCAAGTGTCACATCTAGACCAGGCGAATTGCCCGCACCCGTTACGGCTACGCGTAGTGGCATTCCAATTTTACCCATGCCTACATCTAACTCTTCTGCTGTATCGTTTATGGCTTGTTGTATGCTAGTTGCATTCCACGTTAATAAACTTTGTAATTTTGCTTGTACGGCAATTAAGTTTGCTTTTGCAACAGGGCGCAAATGTTTCTTAGCAGCGCCTGCGTCAAACTCGGCAAAGTCTTCATAAAAATAACGACTAATTGCTGCGAGTTGTTTTAAGGTGTCTACTCTGTCGGCTTGCACGCTAATAACATCGGCTAAGGCAGGACCATTACATGTATCAATACCCTGTTCTTCAAAATGCCATATTGCATAAGCGGCAACGTCTGCGGGCGGTAAACTTTTAATGTAATGTTGGTTTAACCATATCAGCTTTTCAGTATTAAAAGCACTGGCCGACTTGCTGATATTATCTAAGCTAAATAGTCTTATCATTTCATCAACGCTAAATACTTCTTGGTCGCCATGAGACCAACCCAAGCGCACTAAATAATTAAGTACTGCCTGAGGTAAATAACCGTCGTTTCTATATTGCATAACGCTTACTGCACCATGACGCTTAGACAATTTTTTACCATCATCACCTAAAATCATACTTACGTGCGCATATTGCGGCACCGGCGCACCAAGCGCTTTTAATATGTTAATTTGGCGCGGTGTATTATTAATATGATCCTCACCTCTTACTACGTGACTTATGCCCATTTCCCAGTCGTCAATTACCACACAAAAATTATAAGTAGGGGCACCATCTGTTCTGCGAATAATAAGGTCGTCTAATTCGGTATTTGAAATATGAATTTTGCCGCGTACATGGTCTCTAAAGACAACTTCGCCTTGCTGAGGATTTTTAAAACGAATAACATAAGGCTGATCTTCAGGATGATCGGTTCGGTCACGCCACGTGCCAGGGTAACGAGGTTTTTCGCCCTGCTCTTCTTGTTTTGTTCTAATAGCATCAAGCTCTTCACTACTCATAAAACACTTGTATGCGTGTCCTTGAGCTAGCAATTGCTCAATAAATTTATTGTAGATGTCAAACCTGTCTGTTTGATAATAAGGACCTTTGTCATGGCTAAGTCCTAACCATTGCATACCTTCGAGTATCGCTTGCTTTGCTTGCTCGGTTGAACGCTCTATGTCAGTGTCTTCAATACGTAATATAAATTCCCCACCTTGGCTTTTGGCATATAGCCACGAATACAGCGCAGTACGTGCACCGCCTATGTGTAAATAACCAGTTGGACTAGGGGCAAAGCGAGTAACTACAGACATGTCTATTCCTGAATTTTTCTGAATTTTAAAAACTGCCATATTCTACAGCGTTGAGAGTTGCTTCTAAAGGTTTTCACATAATTATTTATTGGATAAAGCTTAAGTGTCAATAAAT
>JBLHMY010000082.1:0-9892 GCA_047621065.1 Glaciecola sp.
GCTGTGTGCTGAAAAGTCATGTTGTGGTTAAAGGGCATTCAAAAATTGGCAAACATAACCAATTTTTCCAATTTTCTTCTATTGGTGAGGACTGCCAAGATAAAAAATATGCGGGGGAGGTAACCTTCCTTGAAATTGGCGATAATAACGTATTCCGTGAATATTGTTCTGTCCACCGAGGCACTATACAAGACCAATTAATGACTAAAATAGGTGACCGCAATTTACTTATGGCCGGCACCCACTTAGCCCATGATTGTATGGTAGGTAACGACAATGTGCTTGCCAATGGAGCAACTGTTGCTGGGCATGTTCATATAGGCGATTTTGTTATTTTGGGCGGCACCACTGCGGTTCATCAATTTTGTCACATTGGTTCGCATGCTTTTACCGGTGGTGGAGCCATTGTATTAAAAGACATTCCGCCTTATGTCATGATGAGCGGTATTAAGCATATTCCCCAGGGCATAAATAGTGAGGGTCTAAAACGCAGAGGGTTTTCGCCAAAGGCTGTCAGCGACATTAAAAAAGCATATAAAATTTTATATCGCCACGGCAATACTTACACCGAGGCCTTAGCACTTATTCGAACCCTTGGGGAATCTGAGCCTGCATTGAAAATATTAATAGACTTTTTAAGCACATCTAAACGAGGCATTATTCGCTAGTAGAATGACAAGTTCTCAATTCAGTAAAATAAACGCTGATAACGCTAATAAGCGAGTCCTTAAAATAGGTCTTGTTGTTGGCGAGACATCAGGTGCTATTTTGGCCCTAGGAATGGTTAAAAAAATTCTTGCTAGGTATCCGAACTGCCAAATAGAAGGTATTGGTTCACCAGCTTTGAACAAGCTGGGCATGCGCTCACTGTTTGATATGAACGAGCTATCTGTAATGGGATTGGTCGAAGTAATTAAGCATTTACCTCGTTTACTGCATATTCGAAAAACGCTTGTAAAACATTTTTTAGACAATCCCCCCGACGTATTTATTGGTGTAGATGCCCCCGACTTCAACTTACGAGTTGAAACTATGCTTAAAGCTGTCGGTATTCCTACCGTGCACTATGTAAGTCCAACTGTGTGGGCGTGGCGGGAAAAGCGTATTCATAAAATAGCTAAAGCGACAAATTTGGTTTTGGGCGTATTTCCGTTTGAACAACTAATTTACGATAAATATGCTATTCCTTTTAAGTTTGTTGGGCACACCATGGCCGATGACGTCCCTTTGGTGGTTGATCAAGTCCAAGCAAGAAACTCACTTAATTTACCCGATGATATTTGTGCACAAACGCCTATTTTAGCTTTGTTGCCAGGCTCGCGCGCCCGAGAAATAGACTCTCTTTTAGGTGTTTTTTTGGATACGTTCAATATTCTTAAAGAAAATAAACCTGAATTACGCGCTATTATTCCTGCTGTGAACGAAGCGCGCAAGCAGCAAATTGAAAAAATTCTGTCTGGTAACAAGTTTCAACATCACATCATAGTAAGCCATGCGCCTGCCAGAGACGTTATGATAGCAGCCAATGCAGTATTATTAGCTTCAGGTACAGCAGCGCTAGAGGCTATGTTATGTAAACGTCCTATGGTGGTTGCCTATATTATGTCGGGCTTAACTTACATGATGATGAAGTATATGTATAAACCAGACTATTTTGCATTGCCTAACATTCTGGCCAATGAATTGTTGGTGCCTGAGTTTTTACAAAAAGACGTCAATGCGCCGAATTTGGCTAAACAACTCAATCGTGTTTGGGCCCAAGATAGCGAAACCACTCGCCTAATTATTGAAAAATTCACGTGTATCCATAAGCGCTTAAAAGGCAACGCAGACATACAATCAGCAGACGCGGTTTTACAGTTAATTGCGCCAAATAATACCAATAAGCTCAATATAAATGAGCAGCATCTAAATGAGGAGCGTTAATATGCCAGCACAAAGTGAACACTATCACTTTATCGCAGGTGTTGATGAGGTAGGGCGTGGCCCTCTAGTAGGCGATGTTGTTACCGCGGCGGTTATTTTAGACCCGTTAAACCCGATTGATGGCCTTACCGACTCTAAAAAGTTAAGTGAAAAAAAACGCGAGATGCTTTTTACGATTATTCAACAAAAATCACTTAGCTGGTCAATTGGTAGGGCAAGTCCTAATGAAATTGACCAAATCAATATACTTCAGGCCACAATGTTGGCTATGACACGGGCGGTAGCAGGTTTACACATTCAACCTGACTTTGTGCGAGTCGATGGAAATCGTTGTCCCATCTGGGCGTATAAAAGTGAAGCAATAGTAAAAGGTGACTTAAGTCATGCTGAAATTTCAGCAGCCTCTATTTTAGCTAAAGTAACCCGCGATAGAGAAATGGTAGCGCTTGATAAACTTCATCCGCAGTACGGTTTTGCAGGGCATAAAGGCTATCCAACTAAGCAGCATGTTTTAGCACTTGAGCAACATGGCCCCATACAACAACACCGATTTAGTTTTAAACCTGTTCAGCTTGTGGCTTCAACAAGGTAGAATAGCCAATATGTTTTTTTAGCTAATTTTCTAATGGGAGTACCCTCACCAGTGACGTCAAATTTTGTACATTTACGCCTGCACAGTGATTTTTCTATGCAAGATGGCTTGAATAAAGTAAACCCTATTTTAGAAGCCAGCGAGAAAGCTGGCAGTAAGAGTTTAGCATTAACTGATTTGATGAATATGTGCGGCTTGGTAAAGTTTTATTCTGCCGCAAAGAAAAAGGGTATTAAGCCTATTGTAGGCTGCGACATTTATTTACTAAATGAATCGCTAAGCACTAACAAATCGGCTTCACGCGCTGATAGTAAAGACAGTCAAATTGTGCAAATTGGCTTATTAGCCATGAATGAAACTGGTTATAGAAACATTACAAATTGTATTTCAGATGCATATTTACAAGGTCATATTCAGCATAAAGTAGTGGTGACTCAAGCTATACTCGCAAAATACAGTGAGGGTGTAATAGTCCTATCTGGTGCTTTAGATGGTGATTTAGGCGTTGCAATTGCCACTGGTAAAGCCCAAATAGCAGAAGACGTGCTTAGTTATTATAAAAAACACTTTCCGGAGCGTTTTTATATTGAGCTTCAACGTACTGGACATATTGGCCAAAACTTATATACGCAAGAAGCAGTTGCGCTGGCGGTTAAGCACGACCTGCCGGTAGTTGCCACCAACAATGTTCGTTTTTTGCATGCGGCGGATTTTGAAGCCCACGAAGTACGTGTATGCATAAGTGAAGGCTTCACGTTAGATGATACTCGCCGTGTTAAGCGCTACACCGACCAGCAATACTTACGAACGCCTACCGAAATGATAGCACTTTTTTCAGATATTCCAGAAGCCATAGAAAACACCGCAGAGATAGCGAAAAGGTGTAACGTCGAACTGACTCTTGGCGAATATTTCTTACCTAATTTTCCTACCGGCGACATGTCAGTGGGTGATTTTTTGGTGAAAGAGTCACAACTAGGGCTTGAACGTCGTCTTGTGTCCTTATTCCCCGATGAATCAGACCGTATTGATAAACGATCTGAATACGACGAGCGCTTAAAAATAGAGCTAAAAGTGATTAACCAGATGGGTTTTCCGGGTTACTTTTTGATTGTAATGGAATTTATTCAATGGAGTAAAGATAACAATATTCCTGTTGGACCGGGTCGCGGATCGGGCGCGGGATCGCTGGTAGCCTATGCCCTTGATATTACCGATCTTGACCCTTTGCAATTCGATTTGCTATTTGAACGATTCTTAAACCCTGAACGTGTATCTATGCCCGATTTTGATATCGATTTTTGCATGGATAGGCGTGACGAAGTAATTGACCATGTTGCTGATATTTACGGTCGTGATGCGGTATCTCAAATAATTACCTTCGGTACCTTAGCTGCAAAAGCGGTTATTCGTGATGTGGGTAGGGTGATGAGTCACCCTTATGGCTTTGTAGATCGTATTTCAAAAATGATCCCCGGTGACCCAGGCATGACACTTGCCAAAGCATTTGAGGTTGAGCCTCGTTTGCCTGAACTCTACGCACAAGATGAAGATGTTAAAGAACTCATCGACATGGCACGTATACTAGAGGGTGTGACCCGAAATGCAGGCAAGCACGCAGGTGGTGTGGTTATTTCTCCAACCACTATTACCGACTTTTCACCGCTCTACTGTGACGAAACAGGTGCTAATCCGGTAACGCAATTTGACAAAAATGATGTTGAAACTGCAGGCTTAGTAAAATTCGATTTTCTTGGGCTGCGTACTTTAACCATTATTCAAAACGCCATAGAGATGGTCAAAGAAGTGAAGGGAATAGACATCGATATTACGACTATTCCCCTTGAAGACCGTAAATCATTTGCTTTATTAAAACGGGCTGAAACCACCGCCGTATTCCAGCTTGAATCTCGCGGTATGAAAGATTTAATAAAGCGCTTACAACCTGATATTTTTGAAGAGATTATTGCATTAGTTGCGCTGTTTCGCCCCGGTCCATTGCAGTCGGGCATGGTAGATAACTTTATTGACCGCAAACATGGCCGTGAAGCAGTCTCATATCCTGACGCTACTTATCAACATGAGTGTTTGCAAGAAATTCTT
Source organism: Glaciecola sp. (assembly GCA_047621065.1). Classification (GTDB taxonomy): domain Bacteria; phylum Pseudomonadota; class Gammaproteobacteria; order Enterobacterales; family Alteromonadaceae; genus Glaciecola. The sequence goes on from JBLHMY010000082.1 coordinate 4,622, forward strand.
GAGCCTACTTATGGGATTATTTTATACCAAGAACAGGTTATGCAAATTGCGCAGGTTATGTCGGGGTATTCTCTTGGTGGTGCTGACTTACTGCGTCGTGCGATGGGTAAAAAGAAATTAGAAGAAATGGAAAAGCAACGTTCCTTCTTCAAACAAGGGGCAATTGAGAACAATATAGACCCCGTCCTTGCCATGAAAATATTTGACTTGGTAGAGAAGTTTGCGGGATACGGGTTTAACAAATCACATTCTGCCGCTTATGCATTAGTGAGTTATCAAACTCTATGGTTAAAAGCCCATTATCCTTCAGAGTTCATGGCGGCGGTGCTATCTGCTGATATGGACAATACTGAGAAGGTGGTTACGCTTATTGATGAATGCAGTAATATGGGCATTGAAGTTTTGCCGCCCGATTTGAATAGCGGTCAACACAAATTTACGGTTAATCTAGACGGTGCTATTGTATACGGCATTGGTGCTATTAAAGGGGTTGGCGAAGGTCCTGTAGAGGCGGTAATTAACGCGCGCCGTGAACAAGGTCAATTTGATGATTTATTTGATTTTTGTGCGAAGGTCGATTTAAAGAAAATTGGCAAGCGTGTGCTAGAAAAACTCATTATGGCAGGCGCCCTAGATAAATTAGGACCACATAGAGCCGCGCTAGCTGCCAGTTTAAAAGAAGCGATGAATGCCGCTTCGCAAAACGCAAAAGCAGCACTAGCCGGTCAAAGTGATATGTTCGGTATGGAAGATTTCACCCAAGAACAAAGTGAAAACAGTTTTCAGCAAGTACCCCCATGGCCAGAACGGGTATGGCTAGATGGCGAAAAAGAAACCTTAGGGCTCTATTTAACTGGCCACCCCATGAGCCAATATATCAAAGAATGCAAACATTATACCGATTGCACAGTGAAAGATTTAGTGCCGCAGCGTCGTGATGTATTTACCACGACCGCAGGATTAATATATGCCACTCGTGTACTTACTAACAAACAAGGAAGGCGATGGGCCTTAATAACCTTAGACGATAAATCGGCTAGAATGGAAATGCGCGCCAGTCCAGAGATTTTCGAGCGCTATGAAGACGTGCTTAGTGTTGATAACCTTATATGGATAAAAGGACAGGTCAGCTTTGATAGGTATAACGAAGGCACTACAATGAACATAACAGAGGTTATGACCTTGGTAGAAGCACGGAATCGATTTGCTAAGCGTTTAACGGTGAATTTGTTGGCAAGTGAGTGTACTGTCTCGTCAGTTTCTAAATTACAAGATATACTACATAAATACAAAGGGGGCACCTGCCCACTGCATTTGCAAGTAGCGCATAGCGATGTAGCACTTGAATTGCAAACAGGTGTAAACTGGTCGTTAAAGTTAGAGGATGAGCTGGTGACTGAATTAAGCCACATGTTAGGTGATACTAATGTGCACTTGGCGTTCAATTAAAGAGTACTTTAATTTATCGACAATTAGTGATGTTTAGCGCACAAGTTCTTGCAACTTAGCTTGACTAAGTTAGTACAAAAGCGTTTAACTATAAGCAACGTAGCCACTAATTGGCAACTACAATAATAAAATGGATTATATAAAATGGGCTTACATTATCTTGATTTCGAGCAACCAATTGCCGAGCTAGAAGCCAAAATAGAAGAATTACGCATTGTTAATCAAGGCGGTGACTTTGACGTAGGCATTGAAGAAGAAATAGCCAAAATGCGTGAAAAAAACGCCGAGCGTACGCGTAAAATTTTTGCAAGTTTGGGCGCATGGCAAATTTCACAATTGGCCCGTCACCCTATGCGCCCTTACACGCAAGATTATATAGACAATATGTTGACTGATTTTGATGAACTCTCGGGCGATAGAAATTATGCCGACGACAAAGCTATTATTGGCGGCTTAGCTAAACTCGATGGAGTCCCTGTAATGGTCATTGGTCATCAGAAAGGGCGTGACACACAAGAAAAAATTAAACGTAATTTTGGTATGCCAAAACCAGAAGGTTACCGCAAAGCTTTGCGCCTGATGCGCATGGCACAAAGGTTTAATTTACCCATCTTAACATTTATAGATACCCCAGGGGCATATCCTGGGGTAGGCGCTGAAGAGCGTGGTCAAAGTGAAGCCATTGCGACTAATTTAAAAGTAATGGCAGAACTTACCGTACCCATTATTTGCACTGTCATTGGTGAGGGTGGCTCTGGTGGTGCCTTGGCCATTGGTGTAGGCGATAGAGTGAACATGTTGCAGTATTCAACATATTCGGTTATTTCCCCAGAAGGTTGTGCGTCTATATTGTGGAAAAGTGCCGATAAAGCACCAATAGCTGCTGAAGCGATGGGGGTTACTGCGCCACAAATACAAGCCCTTGGCTTGATCAATACTATTGTAGATGAACCATTAGGCGGAGCGCACCGAGATTACAAGAGCATGGCGGCTAATCTTAAAGCTACTATTAAGCAACAGTTGGCCCAATTACAAAGTCTTAGCGAAGCTACTTTAATGCAAGAGCGTTACGACAGGCTCATGTCTTTTGGTTATTGCTAAAGTTGAAAGTAACCGTTTTTGATGTTTTAAGAAGCGCCTTGGCAAACTACTGCCAAGGCTTTTTTACACCGGTTAAGGCCATTCCCGATCTTACGGATAATATAACAACTGTTGGCAATACTAATGCACTGTCAATTACTCAGTTGTGCGTTGCGTACAGTGGCGGCCTAGATTCTACGGTACTGCTAGATGTAGCCAATCAAGTGTGCAAAGAGGCAAACATTGTGCTGACGGCCTTTCACATAAATCATGGAATTAGTACCCACGCACAGAAGTGGCAAGCGCACTGCCAAACGCAATGTGAACGCAGGAAAATTACTTTTAATACGCAATCTATTACACTACAAAAGTCACCCCAAAAAAGTTTAGAAGCTCAGGCGCGTGACGCACGCTATCAGATTCTCGATAATTACGCGGGTGAATCTACGTTAGTATTGCTTGCACAGCACGAAGACGATCAAGCAGAAACTTTTTTATTACAGTTGAAGCGCGGCGCTGGTCTGCAAGGCTTATCGGGAATGCCGATGTTATTAACCAAACCCAGTGGTACGCATTATATGCGGCCATTTTTAAAGCTCACGCGCGCGGACTTACTCACTTATGCCAAGGAACATAATCTTAAGTGGATTGAAGATGAATCAAATTTAGATGATAGTTACGATCGTAATTTCTTACGTAATCAAATTGTACCGCGTTTAGCCCTTCGCTGGCCTGCAATTAACAAGACCATTGCTAGAAGTGCTTTTAATTGTGCACAAGCCCAGCAAGTCAATACTGAGTACATGAAGCTGCTTGCCAAAGATTTACTAAATGGTCACCATGCAGTTAATATTGAACACTTGCTTAACCATTCCCCCGCAACGCAACACAGCTTTATGCGACATTGGCTGTCGAGCAGCTATGCGCTTACGTTATCAAGTATTCAACTAAGCCATGTTTTAGGCTTAACTAATGAATCAAATAATGCCTCACCTTATATTGAATTGGCAGGTGTTGTGGTGGAGCGTTTTCAAGGACAGTTACAGGTAATTGAAAAGCTGCCCGGTGAAGGTGCGCTAATAACTTTAAAGCCGATAAAAATTGATTGGGGTAATGGTTCTGATATTCGTTTGAATCAATTTTTAACTTTACGCATTTTGCATAATCCTGATGTCGACGCCAAAAGGTATGAAGGCAGCCGAACACAAATTTTCCGTTTGCCTAAAGACGGCGTAACCTGTGTGTTTGGCGGCAGCAACTTAAGTTTTAAATGCAATCCTAAGCGCCCAACTAAGAAACTAAAGGTTTTGTACCAAGAGTGGCAAATATCACCCCTACAAAGGCTGCGAACGCCTGTTTTTGCATATGGTGCCACGGCTTTGGCCGTAGGTTTATCGACGGTAAAAGTGAGCTGCGGTGACATGCACAACGAAATAACCGTAGCACTAGTTAACACCCCTACATAGTTTACAGCATCAAGTTTATTGTGTTTGGTCTATAGTACGTAGCGAAAAGCGATATTCGCTTCGTAATATTAATAAAAGAGGTAGAACTATGCTAGTCCAGTTAACACCGCTTCAAGCGCGTATTATTGGTGTGCTTATTGAAAAAGAAATAACAACGCCAGATCAATATCCGCTTTCGCTTAACGCACTTACCTTAGGATGTAATCAAAAAAGTAGTCGCGAGCCTATTATGCAATTGGGTGAAAACGATGTACAAAATGTATTAGATGAATTGCGCCATAAAAATCTGCTTCTTGAACATCAAAGTAGTGGTAGTAGGGTGCTTAAGTATAAACATAGATTCTGTAACACTGAGTTTAATAGTTTACAGTTCACATCGCAGCAATTGGCATTGATATGCACCTTATTACTACGTGGAGCACAAACGCCTGGCGAGCTGCGTACGCGCACAAATCGCTTAGCGCAATTCAATAACGTAAATGAAGTAGAAAACTCGTTGACAATTCTTAGCGATTTTAATGGTGAAAAATTAGTGGTTAAGCTAAGCCGAGAGCCTGGCAAGAGAGAATCACGTTTTGCACAGTTGTTTTGCGGTGATGAAGGCTTAACAAATATGAAGGTTGAATTACCATGTGGTGATGCACGGGCTCAAAATTTCGGTACTACGGCTGCAACTGAAAACGGTGTTGCTATAACGGATGGTGAGCCTGACTATCTAGAACTAGCTTTAGCCAGAATTACAATATTGGAACAACAGGTAGCGCAATTCACCCAGCAGCTAGCCGATATGCAAGAAACGTTAGAGAGTTTATCCAATTAACGCTGTTAATCTTGGCTTAAGCCGCTATATACATATTTTTGCCCGCTTGTTTTGCTTTGTAAAGCGCACTATCGGCTCTTTCAAATACGCTTTTGGCATCGTCGCTCTTCATAAAAGAGGTTGCGCCTACGCTGCTTGAAACACTATGCTTTATAAAAACTGGGTGATCAGCAATAGTTTTGGTAATTCTATTTGCGACACGTTTGTTTGCTTTCGCATCGCTGTCTATAAGTAAACAGCAAAATTCATCGCCGCCAAATCTGAAAGCGTGGTCAGAATCGCGCAGGCAGCTTTGTAATATTTCTCCAAAACATACCAGCACTTCATCACCTTCTTGGTGACCAAAGCGATCATTTACCGTTTTGAAGTTATCTAAATCAAATACTAACAGACCAAATTCGTCTTCGTTACGCTTACAAATACTAATAAGCTTACACATAGATTCATTGTAACTTG
>JBLHMY010000083.1:0-9803 GCA_047621065.1 Glaciecola sp.
TTAGCCATAGCGGAAAGGTCATTGACAAACACAAACCCAAAATAGCCCAAGCGGCAAAGAATTTACCCAACATTATTTGCATAGTGGTAATAGGCAAGGTCATAAGCAGTTCAATGCTGCCGCTTTTACGTTCTTCAGACCAAGCACGCATAGCAATTGCCGGAACTAAAAAAAGATATAGCCATGGATGGAAATCAAAAAAACTGAGTAAATCAGCCTGCCCTCGTTCGTAAAACCCGCCGAACAAGAAAGTAAACACACCCGACATAAGCAAAAATATTAGAATAAAAATATATGCTACAGGAGTGGCAAAAAAACTGGCAAACTCACGCTTGAAAATAGTTACAGTGGCAATCATGCTTGTGCCTCCTGGCCATTACCGGTGGTAATTTCTCTAAATACATCATCCAACTTCACCTGCTCTGGAAAAATCATGTCCACCGGCATCTGGTGGGCTTGGATATGCGCGGTGACTTGCCCAAGAATATACTTTCCCGACTCTGCGTAAATAGTCACTTTGTTAGTTACACGATCGTGCTTCATGTCGCACACGCCCTCTAGTTCAAGAAGACCTGAAATATCACTGAGGTAACTTAGCTTAAGGGTGACTGCATTATGCAGTGGAGACATTGCTTTTAAGGCTTCAGGGGTATCATCAAAACACTTTTTACCCTGGGCAATAATAATAACGCGGTTACAAACCGCAGAGACTTCTTCAAGGATATGAGTTGACACAATCACCATTTTATCTTTTGCCAAGTTATGAATAAGCTGTCTAACATGATGTTTCTGATTGGGGTCTAAGCCGTCGGTTGGCTCGTCTAAAATCAAAATTTGAGGATCATGAATAATAGCTTGCGCTATACCAACACGTCGCTTGAATCCTTTTGAAAGGTTATCAATTGTTTTGTTCAAGACTTGCTCAAGCTGCACTTGCTCGCATACCCTTGCAATGGCGAGCTTGCGCTCACCTCGGGGGATTTTTCTCACTTGCGTAATAAAATACAAAAATTGATAAACCGTCATATCACAATATGCAGGTGCACCCTCAGGTAAATATCCAATATCTCGTTTTATTTGTAATCCTTCTCGAGTCGATTTTGTATACCTCAGACCGTTAATTTCAATGGAGCCTGACGAGGCTGGCAAAAAGCCGGTTAGCATTTTCATAGTGGTTGATTTCCCGGCACCGTTAGGGCCTAAAAAGCCAATAATATCGCCGGGGAATATTTCAAACGATAAGTCATCTACCACCTTATGTTTATCAAATACCCTGCTCAGATTTTTTACCGAAATCATATTTACCCTTTCTATTTTTGTATAAGATACAGAGTGATTTAATATCTAAACGTTCCATTATTTTTCATTAATTATGTTGTTAACATTATAAATTTCACGGCGCTTGCGTTAGCCTACCATAAGGGTAAGCTGGCATGTGTATGGTGCAAAAAAAATGCGGATGAAAACAACTTTCTCAAGTTATAACTTTGACTTTTTTTGCTCCATAACTTAGCGTGTAATACGTATTACCTTATGGCATTACCTTATGGAACCGCTGTGACAAACTCAATTACACCTATTGCGCACATTTTAACGCCTTTCACACAAAAGTTTTCTATTCCTCGCCAGGGCTTATCGCTTAGCTTAGCCAAAGGTGAAATTATATTTAGTAGTCATATCGATGTAAGCCAATCCCTCGATGGCATTGAAGAGTTTTCACATTTATGGCTATTGTTTTTATTTCACGAAAACCTTAACCAGGGGTACAAGCAAAAGGTAAGACCACCACGTTTAGGCGGTAATAAAAAAATAGGGGTGTTTGCCAGTCGCAGTAGTTTTCGCCCGAACGGTATTGGTATGTCGGTAGTTAAAAATCTCGGGGTGAAAAATAATAAACTCATGGTTGAAGGGGTAGACCTACTTTCTAATACGCCTATACTCGACATTAAACCCTATTTGCCATATGCAGATATAGTACAACACGCAAGTGCTGGATATGCGCAAGATAAACCATTACCCACATTAGACCTGATTTATTCACAACAAGCCGCAGATCAATTAGCACTTTACCAATCCCAATATCCAGATTTTGCTGATTTACTTCAAAGCATACTTGCCCAAGACCCTCGTCCGTCTTATAAACAAACCAAACCAGACGCTAAAGTTTATTTTGTACAGCTGTACGATATTGAGGTTCGTTGGTTGGTAAATCATAATGCTGTTGAAGTAATCGACATTTATCGTATGCAGAAATGACAAAAGGTTGCAAAAAATAGCGTAAGTGCACATTTTTGCTTTAGTCTAGGCCAACACACTGCTAATATTTAGCCCATTAACAACTGACGGTTTTAATTCACTCGATTATGCGCACTACACAATATTTATTAGCTACCCAAAAAGAAGTTCCTAGCGACGCTGAAGTTATATCTCATCAACTTATGCTGCGCGCTGGTATGGTCAGAAAGCTCGCTTCTGGCCTATATAGTTGGTTACCAACTGGTTTACGGGTATTAAACAAAGTCAGTAAAATTGTGCATGAAGAAATGGTCCGTGCAGGCTCAATTGAAATAAACATGCCCGTTGTGCAACCGGCAGACCTATGGCAACAATCAGGACGCTTAGATGAATATGGCCCAGAGCTTTTACGTATTCAAGACCGTCATCAACGAGATTTCGTGCTCGGTCCAACACATGAAGAAGTGATCACAACCATTGTGAGTAACGACGTTAATAGCTACAAACAGTTACCTATCAATCTATATCAAATACAAACCAAGTTTCGTGACGAAGTAAGACCTCGGTTTGGCATTATGCGTTCGCGCGAATTTGTCATGAAAGATGCCTATTCATTTCATCTAAGTGCTGAATGTTTAAACACAACTTACCAAACCATGCATCAGGCATATTGTAATGTGTTTGACAGAATAGGACTCGAATATAGGCCCGTTATTGCCGACTCGGGCTCTATAGGTGGAGCCGTATCGCACGAATTTCACGTATTGGCTGAATCTGGCGAAGACGACATTGCTTTTAGCAACCAGTCACACTACGCAGCCAATGTTGAACTTGCTGAGGCAGTCACTATTGAGACCGCAGCTGAAGCTACGCAAGCACTTGAAAAAGTGAATACCGGGAATGCAAAAACAATTGCCGCTGTGGTCGAGCAGTTAAACATAAAAGCAAACCAAAGCGTGAAAACCTTAATTGTAAACGCTAGTGCCGAAGTAGACGCTGAATTTGTTGCGCTGGTGCTTCGAGGCGATCATCAATTAAACCAAATTAAGGCTGAAAAACATGCCTGGGTTGCTAGTCCGCTGGTCATGGCACAAGAAGAGGCAGTTATAAAATTAGTTGGCTGTGGTTTTGGTACCTTAGGCCCAATAAACCTGCCCATGCCAGTACTGGTAGATAGAAGCGCCGCTGCATGCAGTGATTTTGTATGCGGGGCAAACGAAGAGGGTATGCACTTTACAGGCGTAAATTGGCAACGTGATTTTAGCACAAGCACTTCCAATACAGGCGACCTTAGCGACTTAACAATATTAGATTTGCGCAACGTAGTTGCGGGTGACCCATCTCCCTGTGGTTCGGGTACTTTAGAGATTCGAAAAGGAATTGAAGTAGGTCATATTTTTCAACTCGGCGACAAATATACAAAAGCAATGAACTGCGGTGTATTAACCGAAACAGGAAAACATCAGGTACTCCAAATGGGCTGCTATGGCATTGGCGTAACGCGCATAGTGGCTGCAGCAATTGAACAAAATAACGACAAATACGGCATAATGTGGCCTGATGCTATAGCCCCTTTTAAAGTGGTTATAATTCCCATGAATATGCATAAATCTCATAGAGTAAAAGAAGTTGCTGAGAAAATTTACCAAGAATTAGTAAGCGCTGGTGTCGAAGTTTTATTTGATGATCGTAAGGAACGTCCTGGCGTTATGTTTGCTGACATGGAATTAATTGGTGTGCCACACAGCATTATTATTGGTGAGCGAAACCTTGATGAAAAGGCAGTTGAATACAAAAATAGAGCCTCTGGAACAAAAATAATCTTACCAATTGGTAAAGTTGTCAGGTTTGTTGCCGATAAGTAGATTAGGTAAGATTTTTCTTCACCCATACATGGGTGGCAACTTTTAAGGCAAACGCGTGCAAGTAACCTTTTATGGTGTCCGTGGTTCCATTCCAACACCCGGTCCAGAAACTCTGCGTTACGGCGGTAATACTGCCTGCGTGCACGTTGTGCTAGCAGACAAAACAGACATAATCTTAGACGCTGGTACTGGCATCCGTTTATTAGGAAAAGAATTGGTGAAAACCAAATCACCTATCCACCTATTATTGACGCACAACCATTGGGACCATATCCAAGGCTTTCCTTTTTTTGCACCCATATACATGCCCGGCAGAAAAATATACGTAACTCCCGGAGTAACTGAAGAACTACACCTCGATGCGTTTTTACAACAAATGACGGGAAGCTACTTTCCAGTACCTAAAGAAGCCATTGGTTCAGATATAGAGATAAAGACATATAAAGATGATAGTTGGACCTTAGGCACCGCTAATATCGCGCGAATGCCTATGAATCATCCTGGCGGTGGAAGTTGCTATACAATTACCGACGGCAAACGAAAAATAGCCTATGTTACTGACAATGAACTCTATCCTCCATATAAAAAAAATAGCGACTTTCTGGCGTTTGTTGAGTTTGTGAAAGGCGCAGACCTTTTAATACACGATGCACAGTATGTTATTGAAGATATGCCCGCAAAATCGGGTTGGGGACATTCAGTAGCAGAAGAAGCGATTAAACTCGCCTTAGCAGCAAACGTTAAAAAATTAGCACTATATAGCCATGACCCGGAACGCAGCGACGCTATGGTAGACGAAATTGTTGAGCATGCGAATATAATTATTAGCATTGGTGGCGGCAATACTCAGGTGATTGGCGCACATGAGGGCCTTGTTTTTACGCTATAACCGTTCTGCTATATTATTTATCAGTTCGTGTAGGAGACTAACTTTTGTCAAACTAAGATATTTTTTGCTATATCGATAAGGTATAATATAAGGTAATTAGATACCATCTCATGCAATCTACTTGTAGGTGCAAACAAGGACAGTACCTTGAAAAAGTTCTCCGCTATCTTCATATTTTCTTTTATTTTATTTATAGGGCTAGTGTCGACCACTATTGCAAAAACAGCCTTTGATGACGAAAAAATAGAAGAACAGAGCCTAAGTATTGATGCGCCAAAAGAGTCCTTCTTAACCGAAAAAATAAATAACGAACGTGACGCCAACCGAAACTTGTTTTCCCTTGTCCAGCACCGTCAAAATTATCTTTTGCCCATTAGTTATTCAACAGGCCCTAATCCAATAACACTTGACGGCATAGGCGAGGAAAAAATTGACCGATTTGAAGCTAAATATCAAATTAGTGTTAAAACACCGCTTTGGCTTCAGCCGGATGATCTGTCGGGTGTATATTTTGGCTTCACAGCCGTATCGTTTTGGCAATTATATAATGACGAAACCTCCAAACCATTCAGAGAAACAAACTACCAACCAGAAGTCTTTTATCAATTCAACAGCGACCTGTCGTTGGCGGGCTACAAATTTAATTTATTACGTATTGGCCTAAACCATATGTCGAATGGCCAGTCCGGTTTGAAATCGCGTAGTTGGAATCGCATAACCGCAACGGCCTTGTTTAGCGACGAAAATACCGCCTACTATATACGTACATGGTTAAGGCTTCCTGAAGACGACAAAACATCGCGACTTGACCCACTAGGGGACGATAACCCAGACATCAACGATTATTACGGGAGAATTGAGTTAGGCTTTGGCTATCGCCTTGGTAGCCTCGATATTACTAGCAGCATTAGAAACAACTTGTCATTTGATGATAACCGCAGCGGTATTGAAATAAATATTACCTATCCATTCAACAAGCGCTACGACCTGCTAATTCAGTATTTTAACGGATATGGCGATTCACTCATTGATTATAACCGTCACCAGCAGCGCTTTAGTGTTGGGATGCAAATAAGATTTTTGTAAGCCATTTTGCTACATGCCCCACATCAACGCCACTCAAAAAACCACACGTCATATTTTTTTGTAAATAGTAATTGCGGTTGGTGAGGTTTCTATTATCAATATTATCTATTTTTGGGGATGTATACGGAGTAAAATTGATGCCTGTTGAATAAATCAGGCGCTTGGTCTATTCTTTCTCTATTGTCAATGTCGTTACATTCGTATGCTAAATTTAGGTTATATTGCACTATACCGTTAGGCTGAATTTAGTTCACATCAACAGAGCTTAGGAAGAGTCGAACATGATTAACAAAACTGTTTCACCATATAAAACAGGGCTAGATGAAGGCAATGCTTATTGGATGGCAAGACTATCCAAGGTAGTATATTTAGTGAAATCTGAAGACAATCAGGCACCAGACGAAAAAGCCATACTGGCTGATCTTAAAGCCCAAGACGATAAGTTTATGAGTGTTTTTGGCGCCGATAAGAAGAGTGCGCAAGCGGCTTTAATTGAACATGAAGATTATATGTGTCTTACATTCAGGGGGACCGATGAAGTAGCAGACTGGCTAGACAACATAAATGCATTTTCGACTAAAGAATTATTCGGCGAGTTTCATCGTGGTTTTTGGAAATCGGTAGAAGATGTTTGGCAGCCCCTAATGGAAGAGTTAGCAGTTTGTCAGGCCAGAAAAAAACGCCCTTTGTTCATCACAGGCCATAGCCTAGGAGGTGCGATGGCGACCATAGCCGCAGCCAGGTTTATTCAACAGGACCGTCCTTTCACTAGCGTTTATACATTTGGCCAACCTCGAGCGCTAACTAGAGACACTGCCAGAATATTCAATATTGAATGCAAAGATAGATATTTTAGGTTTCATAACAACAATGATTTCGTTACCCGAGTACCCGCAAGGCTCATGGGCTATAGCCACATTGGTAGCTACCTATATATTTCACAAGAGCAAGAACTTAATCGAGAATCAGGATTTTGGTTTAGGTTTGTAGACGCCTTCGACGGGGCATTAAGCGCAATAAAAGAAGATGGCATTGACGCAGTTGAAGACCATGATATGGGTAAATACTTAATTGCAGTAGAAAAATGGAATTTACAATAGCGAAGCTACAGCCAAACCTATCTTAATCGAGGCTCAGCAAAAACACGCAGTCTTTGTTGGCCGAGTTAAGTTCACCAAATGCGTGTGGCATATCTGCAGCTTGTATGAAGCCCGCTGCAGTAAAACATCTAATACTGGCGGTGTTACTCGATTTTACTACCGCCTTAATATGACTAACCTGCATGGAGGTTGGCGGCAAAGCGGCAACGTTTAAAGCAAATATGTTCAGCGCTTTTTTCAACAACAATACCGACAGACCCTTACCCCTGTATTGTGGGTTTACATTGATAGATACCAACGCTATCGCGGTTGCTTTTTTGCCACTATCGTCCATGCCTGCATCAATGTTTAAAGCTTCGCTTGGGAGAACATCAAAGCGCACCATACCCGCTTTTGTTTCTTGTTGAGAGCTATGCAAATCGGTAACTTTCGCAATATAGAGATATTGGGAAGGATCGTGTAAAAGCGACTCAAACCAACGGCAATGATCTTGATATTTCACCTCTTCACTCACCAAAGACATTGCGCGAGTGTGCGGGTCATTTCGCCATTGCCAAAGTGCTAAGCAATCCTGAGGTGAAACAGGCCCCACATGCAGCTGTGAAATTAGCGCGTGTGATTTATCTGTTTTCATTTACTAAAGAAGGTAAAATCATATATTCTATTCCCATTCAATAGTGGCGGGTGGCTTACCTGAAATATCATATACCACTCTAGAAATACCATCTACTTCGTTGATAATACGATTTGATACCATACCTAAAAACGCATACGGCAGGTGAGCCCAGCGCGCTGTCATAAAATCTATTGTTTCAACGGCTCGCAGCGATACTACCCAATCGTATTTGCGCATATCTCCCATTACACCCACCGACTTTACGGGTAAAAATACAGTAAAGGCTTGGCTCACTTCATGATAAAGCTTATGGCGATGCAACTCTTCAATAAATATCGCATCGGCTTTGCGTAATAAGTCGCAATATTCTTTTTTAATTTCGCCAAGGACTCGCACACCTAGGCCTGGCCCTGGGAACGGATGTCGATATAGCATGTCGTAAGGAAGCCCCAGCTCAAGGCCTATTTTGCGGACTTCATCTTTAAACAGTTCACGCAAGGGTTCGACTAGGCCCATTTTCATATCTTCCGGTAATCCGCCCACATTATGATGTGACTTTATAACGTGTGCTTTGCCTGTTTTTGACCCTGCCGATTCAATTACGTCTGGGTAAATCGTGCCTTGCGCAAGCCACTTCGCATTGTCTAACTTATTTGACTCTTCATCAAATACATACACAAATTGATTACCAATGATCTTTCGTTTCTTCTCAGGATCTGTCTCTCCGGCGAGCGCTTTTAAAAACCGCTCTTCGGCTTCAACTTTAATAATTTTTAAGCCGAAGTGATTGCCAAACATATCCATTACTTGCTGACCTTCATGCAAACGCAGCAAACCGTTATCTACAAATACACAGGTTAATTTGTCGCCTATGGCTTGATGCAACAGCATTGCCGTAACGGAGGAGTCTACCCCGCCTGATAAGCCAAGAATAACTTCATCGTCCCCTACTTGCTTTTTAATCCGCGCTACCGCGTCTTGAATAATTGAAGCTGGCGTCCATAAGGCTTCGCAGCCGCATATTGTCATTACAAATTGTTGTAGGATGCGCGAACCTTGTTTGGTATGGGTAACCTCGGGATGAAATTGAACACCATAAAACTTTTTATTAAGGTTCACCATAGCGGCATGTGGACAATTGCTAGTGCTGGCGATTGTCTCAAAACCTTCAGGCGCTTCAATCACCTTATCGCCATGGCTCATCCACACATCTAGCAGTGCGTTTCCTTGAACACTAATCTCGTCTTCGATTTTATCAAACAAATTTGAAGCATTAAGCACTTCAACCTGAGCATAGCCAAATTCACGCAGCTCAGACCCTTGCACTTTTCCACCTAGCTGATGTGCCATAGTTTGCATGCCATAACAAATCCCTAACACCGGCACACCTGCATTAAATACATATTGTGGAGCACGTGGAGAGTTAGCTTGTGTTACCGATTCTGGACCACCTGACAAAATAATGCCGTCGGGTGCAAATTCTCTGATATATTTTTCGTTTACATCCCACGCCCATAATTCGCAGTATACGCCTATTTCTCGAACTCGCCTGGCTATAAGTTGGGTGTATTGGGAACCAAAATCAAGAATAAGAATTTTCTGACTATGAATATTAATCGACATTAAGTGTCCTAAAAAAGTAGATTGTCTTTAGGTTTGATAACACACAAAGACAACAGGTATTACAGTGCGAATTTACCCTAAACGATAGTTGGGTGCTTCTTTGGTAATGCTTACATCATGAACATGCGACTCGCCCATACCCGCTGAAGTTACTTTAACAAACCTCGGTTTAGTGCGCAGCTCATCAATAGTTGCACAACCAGTCAACCCCATTGCTGAGCGTAAACCGCCTAATTGCTGGTGAATAATTGTAGAAATAGGACCTTTGTAAGCTACCCGACCCTCTATCCCTTCGGGGACTAATTTTTCCGCATTACTACTGCTTTGGAAATAACGGTCTGACGACCCATGATTTTGATTCATAGCGCCTAACGACCCCATTCCTCTAT
>JBLHMY010000084.1:0-9793 GCA_047621065.1 Glaciecola sp.
TGGTAGGCGGCAGAGGTGGGCAACTAGACTTTTTAAGTACACAAGGCTATAGCCGTCAAGGTTTGCCCGGCGACATGATCCCCTCAATCGCAAATCCAGATGCTGAACTATCAGACTTTATTAACAACGAACTTGGCCTAGCCTTTCATTCCGACAGTGGTTTTTTACGGGGTATTCAAGCACGACTAAATGTAACCAATCGTGCCAACGTTAACGGTGCAGTTATACCTGCACGTTCCGAAAACGATACTGGGAACAATCCACATAACCCTATGTACGGTATTAACAAAGCAGGCGCTGATGGTTCGTTATTAACCCTTATTGGATCTTCAAATTCGGACTCGGGCGGCAACAGCATGGCGCCACAACGTTTACTTGACCCAGCCAAGCGTCCTACCAAGATAGACCGCCCGTCAGACGTAACTGGATTGGTCGACACTGGCGATTTAATTGGTTTATTAAGCCAACAAGACTCAGTAGCAGTAATGGAATCTATTCAGCGTATAAGCGATATGAAACTAGGTAAGGTCGACACCGGCATAACCCGCGATGAAGTAGTCAAAGATTTAGTGCGCTGTGGATATGTAAAAAGTGCAGATATTGCTGACCGCTTCGGCGACCCAACCACACTCGACCCATCACTTGACCCAGAAATAGTAGGCGATGGAGGTATATTTACCCAAGAGGAATTTAGTAGCAACCGCGAATTCCAAAAAACGGCTTCAGTGATGAAACTGGTCGTGAATGGTTTCGCCGGCGCAGGCACAATTACCATGGGTGGTTACGATTACCACACCGGCAACAGGGCTACAGGAGAGGTACGCGACTTTCGGGCCGGGCAATGCATGGGGGCAGTACTAGAGTATGCCGCTCGGGTAGGTGTTCCGGTAATGATGTATGTGTGCAGCGATGGGTCTGTGTTTAGCAACGGCATGATAGACGACAGCATAGACGGCCGTGGTAAGGGTGTATGGACAGGCGATAACTCATCTACCGCGGGTTCTTTCTTCTTGGTTTATAACCCTAACGGCACGCCACAACTTCTAGGCGCCAATGCCGACCAACAGGCTATGCATCAACAAATTGGTTTTATGCGTCGCGATGGCGCGGTTGAAACTGCCGCCACGCCAGCTGCAAACAATGTGAATTTATTGGTAGAAACCATAGTGCTTAACTATTTGGCTCTGCATGGTGAACAAGGTTTATTACCCACTGTTATTCCAAGCCATGGATTAGGTAACGCTACGCTACTGGATTCTTTAACTGCATTTGCGCCTATCGTCAATGGAACAATGGGAACGTAAAGGCTAAAAAGCTCTCAAGGCTGCAAAGAATAATAAGTCGCCCTAGAGGGTCTTGAGGCATTCAAAAGGAAGAGGCGCTAAGCTGGCTAAATTATTGCACTGCCTCGTTCAAGGTATTGCTGACTTTTTACAAACTCTTTAAAAACCCCAACAACGCATCTTTGTCGGTTTGCGACATATTTTCATACACTGTTTTTGAGATTAGCGCCTCGCCGCCATGCCACAATATAGCTTCGTTTATGTTGCGGGCTCTGCCGTCGTGTAGGTAGCCAATTCGGTTTACGTCATTAGCATCGCGCACTAATGAAATAGTGTCGTTTCCTTTGCTATCGCCTAGCATTACGTTTTCGGCGTGGCCTAAACCCCATAATGCAGCCGTTCGCCATTCTGCACCTGATGCAGAGCCTTGCGCTAAGTTGTCGGCTAATCCTGGGCCCATGTCGTGCAAAAGCATGTCGGTGTAGGGGTAAATAGTTTGACTACGCAATTCTTCAAGTGGATGAAATTCGCTGGTTGTCATAGAAGGACGATGACACTGCCCACATCCTGCATCGGTAAATAACGTTTCACCTACTTGATTGTTATAATCACGCCTTGCACCTACGCCTAATAAACTTACATATTTCACTAATTTATCAAGGTCTTCATCACTTAGTTCTGCGCCTATATCACCACAATCAGTTTGTGCTGAACCGCAATCAGGACTTGGCAACATATTAGTCATAACGCCAATGTCGGTGTTGAGTGCGCTTGCGCTTTGATGCTTTACACTAAAGGTGGCCGCTTTAAAACCAAATCGACCAAGTCTTTGTTCGTTAGTTTCAGGGTCGATTACTATTGAAGCTTTGCCTGAAATACCATTGTTGTCGTCATCGTTTTCATCAGCCCATTCTAAAACAGTGGCTTCAGACACCGCCTCGAGTAATCCTAGACCAACCAACTGCGGCGCAATTCGAGCAGAAAATTGACTGGGCGTACCGTTTGAAAATACATAATTTGGTGAACGTAAACCATCTTCACGCTCATGCCATGGCCCAAGCGCAACAGAGCCTTCGTGAGTAGCCGCGCCAGTTTGCTCGCTTTGTAATACGCGTCCCATATTCTGATGCGGGCCGCCATTTTCATCGCCCACTAAAAACACCCAAGTCTCAAGTGAAGAGCCTACATCGCTTACTAAAGCTTTACCATTTCTTACATGACACGCCGCACACGAGTGATTGATGTAGCGATTACCTGCTTTACCTACTTGCTCAGTAAATATTGGATTGTCGCTACGCTCATCGTGGCTACCGTCTTCAAAATTGGTATGGTGAACTCGCCTGCCTTCAACAAAAGGTTGTGCATTTTTAGCGCTCAGGTTTGTCGCCATTTGCATGAAACGCCCCGCAGGCTCTTCGCTATAGTTAAATCCTAAGGTGGTTTGGCCGCCTAAAAGACCTTTTTCGGGAATGGGTGTTCCGTCGTTTGAACCACCTTGACTGTCAACACCACGTTGCCATTCAAAAGGCGCTAAGCCCGTTTCACCAATGACGTAAACAAATGATGTACCATAGTAATTCAATCGTGCACCAGCGGGTGGGTTTAACAAAAATTGACTAATCTCAAATTCCATATTGGTACCCACCGTTAGCGCCGACTGGAATTGACCACCTGTTTGCCATTGATTAACAATGTCCAAAGAGTATTTATGCTGTATGCCTTCGTCACTTATCTTTTCAAATTCGTCGTTAAAGGTCCCCTTATCAACAAACACCACACCGGTTTCATTGGGGTTTACTTTTTGCTCGTCTTTTTGTGGGTTAAAGTGAAATTGTCCAGTGGTGTTACGCCCCCAAAACCACACTCTGAATTCACGCGCACCTAACTCGGCTTCAGTAATGAAAGTGGCGCGCACAAGACTTTGACCAATAGGCACATAATCTTCTAACTGAATGCGTGCTGTGCGGTACTGCCAATAATGGGCAAGGTAATGGTCGTAATGATCTTGAATAGTAATATCTTTGGCATGACGGTCGCGGCCTCTGTCACCAATTCTAGTAACTAATACACCATCGTCGCGCACAAAGCGGCTGGCCGATTCTCCTACAGTTGTAGTGTCGAAAAGCGCTTTTATGTTAGATACATCAATATCAGGATTAGTAGGTTCATCAATGGGAGGAACTGGTGCTGGTGGTGTTACAGGCACTAGTATTGGATCTTGGAGGGCCAGCGTTTCAGTGCTGCCGCCGCATGCGCTCAGCATAAATAAAATACTGAGGAAAGCTAATACAGGCAAAAAAGATGTCATAATATACGTCGCAACATGATTAACTTAAACACACCTTAAGGTGTAGCATAAATGTTAACGAGAGCTTATATATATTCGATGAAAGGTTATGTTTAGTGAGATAGGGAGGATTAATGGTGATTTTTTAACGCTTAATAACTAGTTAATTAATCGCACCGATTTAACATGCTCAATTTTTGCGATCTCATCAACAATACTGCCATTTTCCATTTGTTCTACATCAAGAATATTATAGGCTAAATCTCCGCGACTGCGGTTCATCATATCAATAACGTTCACATTGTTGTCTGCCAGCACCGACAACACACTGCCCAGTACTTTTGGTACATTTTTATTCGAAAATATAATCCGCTGGCCATCGCATCGTGCCATTTTAACCGCTGGGAAATTAACAGAGTTAGTTATATTACCGTTCTCTAGATAGTCAATAATTTGGTTGGCTGCCATGACCGCGCAGTTTTCTTCAGCTTCTGCAGTTGATGCACCTATGTGCGGCATAGCAATAACATCGTCTCGCCCATAAAATATAGGTTCGGGGAAATCACATATATAACTTTTTAATTTACCGCCATCTAATGCGGCAATTATGGCTTTTGGATCGACAATGGCTTCTCTGGCAAAGTTAACCAAAGACATACCGAGTTTAGCCTGTACCAATGCCTCTTCGTTAATCAAGTGACGCGTGGCATCAATAGCAGGCACGTGCAAACTCACATAGTCGCTGCGGGCTAATAATGCATACAGGTTTTCAGCACGCTGGACATTGCTAGATAAACGCCATGCCGCTTCTATCGAGAGTGCAGGATCGTAACCAATAACCTTCATGCCCAAGGCCAAAGCCATGTCGGCAACTAGTGAACCAATCGCGCCTAAACCTACAATTCCTAATGTTTTACCCATTAGTTCGTTGCCCGCAAAAAGTTTCTTTTGCGCTTCAAGGGTGTTGTGCAACTCGGCGGCATCGGTCACATCATGTAATGTTTTAACGTGATCAATACCCGATTTTATACCACGTGAGCCCAACAAAAGGCCGGCTAATACAAGCTCTTTTACGGCATTTGCGTTGGCACCTGGCGTATTAAAAACGACAATACCTTTTTCACTATACGCTTCTACTGGCACGTTATTTACACCAGCGCCGGCTCTAGCAACAGCCAATACCGCCTTAGGTAAGATTTCATTGTGCAGTTTATGGCTACGCAGCAATACAGCATCGGCGTCGCCAATGGCTGACCCTACCTCGTACTTGTCTCTGGCGAAGCGCTCTAACCCTTTGACCGATATTTGATTAAACGTTTTTATTTTGTACATGATAAACCTTGTTCTAATGCTATATAAAGTATGTGCTGTACTAGCTATTTAGATTATCTATTTGCTCTAACTATTTGCGTTTTTTACTTCAAAATAAGCCCATTCAAGCCATACACACAAGGTTTCCAAATTTGCTTTTTCAATAGTAGAGCCACACCAAATACGCAAACCGGCTGGCGCGTCTCGGTAAGCACCGATGTCAAACGCCACTTTATGTTGCTCTAATAAAGTGGTGATTGCTTTTACTTCTTTGGCAGATAAATCGAGGCTTAAGCAAACGCTTGTGTTTGAACGTAATGTAGCGTCTTTGGCCAAAAAGTTTATCCACGGGTGAGTATCTACAAAGTCGCTAATTACGGCTAAATTGGCATCGCAAATAGCAATAGTACCTTGGATACCGCCAACACTTTGAACCCATTCGAGGGCATCGAGGTAGTCAACTACACACAGCATTGAGGGCGTATTAATAGTTGCTCCGGTAAACAAACTTTCAATAAGCTTACCGTCTTTAGTCATGCGGAATATTTTAGGCAAGGGCCATGGAGGCGTATAACTTTCGAGTCGTTCAACGGCTCTAGGACTAAGGATTAACATACCGTGGCCGCCTTCTCCACCGAGTACTTTTTGCCAGCTATACGTTATTATATCAAGCTTTTCCCACGGCATTGGCTGAGCAAAAATTGCCGAGGTCGCATCACAAAAAGTGAGCCCCGTTCGGTTATCGTCAATCCAATCACCATCAGGCACTTTTACGCCCGACGTTGTGCCATTCCATGTGAATACTACATCGTGGCTAGGATTCACCTTGGTTAAATCAGGCAGTTGGCCATAGTCTGCTGACAGAACACGCACGTTATCAAGCTTAAGTTGTTGATTAATATCGGTCGCCCAACCTTGCCCAAATGATTCCCAATAAAGCACATCCACCGGACGCTCGCCTAGCATAGACCACATCGCCATTTCTATTGCACCGGTATCTGAAGCAGGAACCACGGCAACTCGGTAATCTTCGGGTAAGCCAAGCACCTTTGCAGTATCTAAACATGCACGCTTAAGCGCATCTTTACCGACCTTGGCGCGGTGTGAACGTCCCAGTACACAAAGATCGAGTTTACTCACGTCATACCCAGGCCTTTTAGAACAAGGGCCTGATGAAAAATTCGGATTGGCGGGTTTTTTAGTAGGTTTTACGGTGAGTCGCATAGAGGTCTCTAAATCAGATTATTATGGAAAAATATTTGGTAGACAACATACAAGTGTTTGCGAAATATATCTAGCCTGTTGTGCAATGAGCTATATCAAAGTGCAATTACAAGCAGCTTGAAACAGTAATATTTTTAGCCAGCGCCTACAATTCATTGGTAAGAGTAAAGCCTATATCTGTGGACTGTTGTGAATGGTTGTAATCAATCAAATTTTCACAAAAACCTGCGCTATATTGGAAACGCAAAGCCTAACTGGACACCACCATGATGTTTTGCAAAATTTTGTCGGTTCCGGCTCCTAGACAACGACTGTAAGCGTACATTTTATGGGGAGTGATTATGTAACTGAGCTTAAAACATAAAAAACACAACAGTTTTTTGCGTATGTTATAGCCAAAGACATATTGCATGCTGTACAGTTTTAACTGGGCGGGCACAATATACGCGCTCTGGTTGCAGTACGATTAACCTCGGGCTATTGCGGCCTTTATGAATTTCAAACTAGGAAGGTAATTATGTCTACAAGCACCCATTTTAATGCGTTAGTGGTTGAAGAAAATGCAGACGGCACGTTTAGTAAAAACATACGCCAACGGGATATAAGCGATCTACCCAGCAATGAGCTTTTAATTGAAGTGCATTACTCTTCGTTGAACTTCAAAGATGCAATGTCTGCTAGCGGTAATAAACGTATTACCCAACATTATCCTCATACGCCTGGCATTGATGCGGCCGGAGTTGTCATTAGCGATACATCAGATACCTTTAAAGCAGGACAACAGGTATTAGTTTTTGGCTATGATTTAGGTATGAATACTTCCGGTGGCCTTGGCCAAATTATATCTATTCCTGCTAATTGGGCGGTACTTTGTCCGGCTACCTTATCTTTAAAAGAAGCGATGACTTATGGAACAGGAGGATTAACTGCTGCCTTGTGTATTCAAAAATTAGAAAAAATGGGCGCCAAACCTAGCGACGGGAAGGTTGCCGTAACGGGAGCAACTGGCGGTGTTGGCAGCATGAGTGTCGCGCTACTTGCACAATTAGGCTACGAGGTGGCTGCGTTTTCTGGTAAGCCTGAGCAAAGTGAATATTTAAAGACCTTAGGGGCAACAGAGGTTTTGCACCGAGACACTATTAATAGCGTTAATGACAAACCAGTTGGACGCGAATTATGGGCCAATGCAATTGACACTTTAGGCGGCGCGTATTTAGCCAATATGCTTAAACAATTAAAATCTGGCGGCGCAGCAGCATCGTGTGGCTTAGCGTCATCGCCTGAATTTGCCATGACAGTTATACCCTTTATTACTCGTGGCGTGTCTTTATTAGGAGTCGATTCTGTATATATTCCATTGGCCGATAAACAGCACATATGGGAACGTGTGGCTACCGATATGAAACTTCCTCAATTAGACCAATATTGTGAAGAAATAACTTTGGCACAAACGCCAGAATACTTAGAACGTTTCTTAGCAAGCAAGGTGGTAGGTCGTTACGTGGTTAATTTGCGCAAGTAAGCAAGGAAAAAGTATCACTGTGATGTTAACTATTTATACCAACAAACAGCATCAATTTGCAGCTGAAATAACAAAATAACGTGTCAGTTTTTTTTACACATTTAATTTTTCTAACACTCATCAATTTTAGATAGCTAATAATTATAACTATTTTAAATAGGATCGAAAATTGCATAAAAAATCATTAACTTGTATGTAACTGTTGACTTGCAGCATCGCTCGTTAAATAATGTTAGTAACTTAATGAAATATGACGGTTTCAGTGCTAAGCCCTCAAGGAAAATGTTATGAATGGTAGGTTTTTAAAAGCGTTATTGGCTGTTATTTTATCGGCAAGCTTGTTTGCTGGGGCGAATGCCGCAATGATTACTGTAGAAGATATTAATGGAGTTAAGTGGGAATATGTTGGTTCATTTCACTTATCAGACGGCGTGTTTTGGAATGATGCCAATGATTGCGATTTAATGCCTGATCCAACCGGATGCGTGCTAGAAAATGCTCAGCCTCTAAACGGGATACAAGCTGCAATTGCAGCGTTTGGTCCTTTAGGTCAAGGCCAGTATGTTACAAGTACTGAGCAATTATTCGTCAATCGTAACGCTTGGTATGATTCAGTTAGTGGTGCTGTAAGCCAACTAAGCGATAATTTAATTGCTGATTTTAACGGAGATGGAATATACAGTATGGCTGGCGACCTTTCAGCCTACGTTCAAGACAGCTATGTTCGAGGTTCAAACCCATTTACAACAGAGACCTTCGTTTTTAAGAGCATCAGCGCAGTGTCAGCGCCATCACTATTCGCCTTGTTCGCATTAGCCTTATGCGGCTTAGGTTTAAGAAAACTCAAGCGCTAGGTGCTTGAGTCTCTCCCCACAAAAAATACTGCTTTTCCACCGTTTTACGCATACCTGTGTGTAAAACGACGTACTTTAAGTATATATTCATAGTCACATAATATCATTCACTTATGGTGATCACGTCCTGACCACCAATATAAGCGTAATAGATATATTAATAACTTTGCAGAGCCTGTTACAACGCCCTGCTTTTGGTTAAATAGTGGCTTGGATGACCATCAATAGCAGTCCAAGCAAATTAAAGGAATGTCGTTCATGTACAATTTCACCACCTTAAAAAATGCTAAAATAGCTGATATTAATGGATTAGTGCAAACTGAATCACCTCAGAATATAATTTTAGCAAGCGGTGGCGAGCTTCCAGCAGGCACGGAATTGTCCCTAGCGAAAGGCAGTGAAATCACGTTAACTTTTAACGACAGTACTCAACAACGAATAGTCGCGCCCATTGATGAAACAATCGATAAGCTGTCTGTTCAAACATTACCTACTTCAAACGAAACAACAGACGAGAATCCATCCTTAGCACAATCTCCAAGCGATGATTTAGCCAGTAATGCTCAAACAGACGTTGATATTATTCAACAAGCAATTGACCCCGACAGTGATCAACCGGTTACTCCACCGGGTCCCGTGGGAGCTGGTACGCCCATTGGAGTAATAGATTTTATTACTATTGACAGGGATGCTAATGAAACACTAGCGGTTGCAGGCTATGACACAACTGGACTTGCTGCTTTACCTCTAACATTAGAAGAGCCTGAATTATTAGCACAAGATCCTCAACCAACCGACATAAATAACGATGTAAATACCATTCAAGAAGACACCACTGCCACAGGTAATGTACTTGATAACGACACTGATTTAGATGAACTGTTAACTGTTCAATCCTACTCAGTTGCAGGCGACAATGTAGCCTATTTAGCGGGCGAAACCGCGGTAGTAGAGGGCGGCAGTTTACTAATAAGTGAAAATGGCAGTTATAGTTTTACGCCCGCTCTTGACTGGAATGGTGTGTTACCAATTATTACCTATACTACCAATACCGATGCTAGCGCCATATTAACAATAACCGTGACGCCGGTGAACGACGCACCGGTGGCACAAGACGATAATTTTGAAGTAAATGAAGGTGAAACCGTCACCGGCAACGTGATTACACATAACGATGGCGACGGCCTCATCGACACCGACGGCGGCGATGGCGCAGACCTTAGCATTACGCAAGTCAATGGCACTGATGTAGTGTTTGATAGTGTAAGTGGTGAAGCCGCAGTGGCTATCAAAGAAGGGCTGTTGTTCATCC
>JBLHMY010000085.1:0-9695 GCA_047621065.1 Glaciecola sp.
AGCCTTCTTTTAGTGGCTTTGTATTTAAAATACAGGCTAATATGGATCCTAAACACCGAGACCGAATTGCATTTTGTCGCATTGTGTCGGGTAAGTACGAAAAAGGCATGAAAATGCATCATAGTCGTATTGGTAAAGACGTTAGAATTTCTGATGCACTTACTTTCCTTGCTGGTGACAGAACGCTCTTAGAAGAAGCATATGCTGGCGACATCATTGGTTTGCATAATCATGGGTCAATGCGCATTGGCGATACGTTTACCAGTGGTGGTAAATATGCGTTCTCAGGCATTCCAAACTTTGCGCCTGAATTATTTAAACGTATTCGTTTACGCGACCCACTTAGGCAAAAACAACTTTTAAAAGGCCTTATCCAACTGTCGGAAGAAGGTGCGGTGCAGGTGTTTAGACCGATTATGAACAACGATTTAATTGTTGGCGCGGTTGGTGTGCTGCAATTTGATGTTGTGGTAGCGCGTTTGAAAGCAGAATATAATGTAGATGCTCTTTATGAACATGTAAATGTAAGCACTGCACGCTGGGTTTATGGTGAACCTCGGAAGGTTGACGAATTTAAACGTAAAACTGAAATCAACTTAGCTTATGACGGCGGCGATAACCTTACTTATATTGCGCCTACCATGGTTAATTTGTCGCTTGCGCAAGAACGTTATCCGGACATTAAATTTACGGCTACTCGCGAACAATAGCGACGCAATAAAAAATATAACATTTCTTTAAAGGTTTTTGAAAAAAGATGAATATTCAACAGTTATTAGTCGAGCGTTTTACCCAAGCACTTAACACATTAGGCTGGCCTGATGCACCAGTACCCGTTGCAAAAAGCGCGAAACAAGAATTTGGCGAATACCAATTCAATGGTGCTATGGGACTTGCGAAAAAACTCAAAAAGAATCCTAGAGACATTGCCCAACAAATTTTAGAAGCCGCAGATTTAGCTGATATAAGCGATAAATTAGAAGTGGCGGGTCCTGGTTTTATTAATATTCATTTAAGTAACAAATGGCTATCTAAACAGCTAACGGCAGTTGTAAACGACGCTCGTTTAGGTATTGAGGTTCAGGCTGCTAAAAATGTGGTGGTGGACTACTCAGCGCCAAATTTAGCCAAAGAAATGCATGTGGGGCACTTGCGCTCAACTATTATTGGTGACGCTGTTGCTAAGTGTTTAGAATTTTTAGGCCATAAGGTTATACGCCAGAATCATATGGGAGATTGGGGCACTCAGTTCGGCATGTTATTAGCGCATCTTCAAGACAAGTTAGCGCAAAATCAAGTTGCTGAAACTGCACTAAGTGATTTAGAAGACTTTTATCGCGAAGCTAAAGTGCGCTTCGACAACGAAGAAGGCTTTGCTGACATTGCACGTGAATACGTGGTCAAACTGCAGGGCGGCGACAGAGATTGCTTGGCCCTATGGCAAAACTTTATTGACGTATCTATAAGTCACTCCGAAGATATTTATAAAACACTTGGCGTGTCATTATCACGAGCAGATGTGATGGGAGAGAGCGCTTATAATAACGACTTAGCCAATGTGTTAACGCTGTTAAAAGAACAAGGTATTGCGCAAGAAGATGCAGGTGCTCAGGTTGTTTTTTTACATGAATTAGCAGATAAAAACGGAAAACCAGCGGTTTATATTGTACAAAAATCAGGTGGTGGTTACCTGTACTCAACTACTGATTTGGCAGCTATTCGACACCGTTCGGGTATGTTAGAGGCTGATCGAACCCTAATTTTCACCGATGCCCGACAGGCTCTACATTTCAAGCAAACTGAAATTGTGGCCCGCAAAGCTGGCTTTATGCGAGATGATGAATCTTATCAGCATTGCCCATTTGGTATGATGCTTGGCAAAGACAACAAACCTTTTAAAACCCGAAGCGGTGGCACGGTAAAGTTGATTGATTTACTCGACGAAGCTGCACAACGCGCCGAAAAGTTGGTACTGGCGCGTAATCCAAATATTGCACCTGAAGCACTGGCCGAAATGAAGTCAAAACTGGGTATTGGCGCAGTTAAATATGCCGATTTAAGTAAAAATAGAACTACTGATTATGTGTTTGATTGGGATGCTATGCTTAGCTTTGAAGGCAACACGGCGCCATATTTACAATATGCCTACACACGTATTCAAAGTATTTTTGCAAAAGCGAAATTTAACCCAACTGCCCATGCCCAAATTAATAGCGCTATCATCATTCATCAAAATGCCGAAAAAGCACTATGCTTGCACTTATTACAGTGTCAAAATGCACTTGAATTAGTAGCCAAAGAAGCAACGCCTCATATTTTATGCACTTATTTATATGAGTTGGCCGCTTTATATATGCGTTTTTACGAAGCCTGTCCTATCCTAAAAGACGATGTAAGCAAGCAAAGCAAGCATACTCGATTAAGCTTGTGTGCAGTTACGGCAAATACGCTTAAACTAGGACTAGATTTATTGGGTATTGATACAATGCAAAAGATGTAGAAAGGCGATATGCTTTAATTGCTGTTATTCTAACGAACAGGTTTACTTTAACTAAGCATATGTAAATCGCTGTATATTCGTTTTTCTCAATCCCATAAGGATTTTTATGTGTAAATTATTAGCCTTCAGTGGCAGCCTTCGTCAACATTCGTTTAATCAAAGTATAGTAATTGCGGCTAGCGATGGCGCAAAAGCGGCGGGCGCTGAGGTCACCATAGTGCATTTGAACGATTTTAAAGCGCCTTTATTTAGCGAAGACGACGAAGTGGCATCAGGTATTCCAGCAGGTGCTAAAAAACTAAAAGCTTTAATGATTGAACATGA
Source organism: Glaciecola sp. (assembly GCA_047621065.1). Lineage (GTDB taxonomy): Bacteria > Pseudomonadota > Gammaproteobacteria > Enterobacterales > Alteromonadaceae > Glaciecola. The sequence continues at coordinate 2,825 of JBLHMY010000085.1, forward strand.
CGGCTTTTTAATAGCCACGCCAGAATACAACAGCAGTTTTAGTGCTGCGCTAAAAAATGCTATCGACTGGGCATCGCGAATGGAAGAGGGTGAAAAACCTCTGCAAGCTTTCAAGGGAAAAACGGCAACGTTAATGGCTGCTTCACCTGGTGCAATTGGCGGAATGCGTGGTTTAGTCCCGCTCACAATGTTATTAGCTAATATAGGCATGCATGTGCATCCTGCGCAACAAGCCATTGCTAAGGTAGGTGGCCTTGTTGATAGCAGCGGTAGAGTGACCGATGAAGCTACTTTGAAAAAGCTGCATGCGTTGGGCAAGCAGGCCGTTGCTTACACCAAAGCGTTGAAAGACAAATAGTGTTGCCTTTAACATTGCCATAAAAGTTGTATAATTTTACGTAAGCCAAAAGTAGATAACATATCAGCGGTGCGTATTTTTGCACATAAAGTAGATAATTTAACTTCACTGGGGTGTTGTGCTCTTCACAGTGATATATTTGATCTATCAAAAAGGCTGGTTTTTGAGTACACTAAAACGATAAAATATTAAGTGAAATAGTCTATGTTTGAAGTTAATCCAATAAATAATGCCCTAGCAGATATTCGCTTGCGAGCTGATTCGCTTCGGGGGTATCTTTGACTACGACAGTAAAGTAGAAAGATTAGAAGAAGTCTCCAGAGAACTAGAAAATCCAGACGTTTGGAGTAACCCTGAACATGCCCAGTCCTTAGGTAAAGAAAAGTCAGGACTGGAGCTCGTTGTCAATACTATTCAAACTCTAGCCCAAGGTACCCAAGATGTTGAAGGTTTACTTGAACTAGCAATAGAGGCCGAAGATCAAGAAACATTTGACGAAGCTCAGCAAGAACTAAACAGCCTAATTGTAGATTTAGAAAAGTTAGAGTTTAGGCGGATGTTTTCAGGTCCAAATGATATAAACGATGGATATATTGATATTCAGTCGGGCAGCGGCGGCACAGAAGCGCAAGACTGGGCAAACATGCTGTTAAGAATGTATTTACGTTGGGGTGAAGAACAGGGCTTTAAAACCGAGCTTATAGAAGTGTCTGACGGCGATGTAGCCGGTATAAAAAGCGCAACTATTAAGTTTACTGGCGAATATGCCTACGGCTGGCTACGCACAGAAACAGGCGTGCATAGATTAGTTCGAAAATCGCCCTTTGACTCGGGTAGCCGTCGTCATACGTCTTTTGCGTCTGCATTTGCTTATCCAGAAATAAATGACGATATTGACATAGACATGAATCCAGCAGATTTACGCATTGACACATATCGCGCCTCGGGTGCAGGTGGTCAGCACGTAAACCGTACCGACTCTGCGGTGCGCATTACGCATTTACCTACCAACACGGTTGTGCAGTGTCAAAATGATCGCTCTCAGCATAAAAATAAAGACCAAGCTATGAAGCAGCTTAAAGCGAAACTATATGAGCTGGAAATGAAAAAGCAAAATGAAGAAAAACAAGCCATGGAAGATACCAAATCTGACATTGGCTGGGGCAGTCAAATACGTTCTTATGTGCTTGATGATTCCCGCATTAAAGATTTGCGTACCGGTATAGAAACACGTAACACCCAAGCAGTATTGGATGGAGACTTAAATAAGTTTATCATTGCCAGTTTGCAATCTGGGGTATGACATTTTGGATATAAGGTCTTAGGTAATAAGCCCTTAGGCACAAACCAACTAGTAAATATTATTGCGCAAACAACCTAAGTCCATATAAACAGTAACGGAAAGTAGATGACTATTGAGCAGCAAGACGAAAACAAATTGATTGCAGAGCGCAGAGCTAAATTAGATAAGATTCGCGAAAATTGCCCTTCAAACGGCTATCCTAATCAATTTAAACGCGAGCATTATGCGCAAGACATACAATCTGAATTTGGTGAGTTTGATAAAGAAGCCTTAGCAGAACAGGGAAATGTTCTGACTATTGCTGGCCGAATTATGGCTAAGCGGGGCCCATTTATGCTATTACAAGATATGACCGGTCGTATTCAGTCATATGCAGACAAACAAGCGCAAAAGTTGATAAAAGAGCAGTACGGTACTTTAGATATTGGCGATATTATAGGGGTAAGCGGAATTTTGCACAAATCGGGCAAAGGCGATCTATATGTCAATATGGCACATTTCCAGCTGTTGACGAAGTCGCTACGACCGCTGCCAGAAAAGTTTCATGGCTTAGCCAATCAAGAAACAAAATACAGACAGCGCTATGTGGACCTTATTACTAATCCTGACACACGTAATACATTTAGAATACGAAGCGAGGTTGTGAGTGGTATTAGAAGCTTTTTGACCAACCGCCGTTTTATGGAAGTTGAAACGCCCATGCTACAGGTTATTCCAGGTGGCGCTACGGCAAAGCCGTTTACGACCCACCATAATGCCTTAGACATTGATATGTTTTTGCGTATAGCACCTGAGTTATATTTAAAACGTTTGGTGGTAGGCGGATTTGAACGGGTATTTGAGATCAATCGTAATTTTAGAAACGAAGGTTTATCAACACGGCACAATCCTGAGTTTACTATGCTAGAATTTTATCAAGCCTATGCCGATTACAACGATTTAATGAATCTCACGGAAGAAATGTTACGTGAGCTTGCGCAAAACGTCCTTGGCACTACCTACCTTAAAAATCATATTCGTGATGCTCAGGGTGAAGTAGTCGAGGTGAAAGAATATGACTTTGCACAGCCATTTACACGCTTAACAATGGCCGATGCGATATTGATGTATTGGCCGCAGGCGAATTCTGCTGCAATCAACGATCCTGAAAACCATCTGCCTGAAATGAAAGCGATGGCCAGGCAACTCCACATTAAAGAACCTGAAGTCGATGGAATTTGGGGCGCGGGTAAATATTTATGTGAGATATTTGAAGCCACAGCGGAAGAAAAGCTAGATCAGCCAACTTTTATTACAGAATATCCATGGGAAGTCTCACCACTAGCGCGTAGAAACGACAATAAGCCATTTGTTACTGATCGATTTGAGTTTTTCATCGGTGGACGCGAACTGGCTAACGGTTTCTCGGAGTTAAATGATTCAGCTGACCAAGCAGCTCGCTTTCAAAAGCAGGTGCAGGAAAAAAATGCCGGAGACGATGAAGCGATGCATTTCGATGAAGACTATATTACTGCACTAGAATACGGTCTAGCGCCTACCGCTGGTGAAGGTATTGGTATTGATCGTTTAGTCATGTTATTCGCAGACTGTAATACCATCAAAGATGTTATTTTGTTCCCCCACATGCGTCCGATTGCTGAATAACTAGGCGGTCTTAAAATCCGCTTAATAATTAGTTTATAGTTAAATTTACAAAGGGAAAGGCTCGTATTTCGAGCATTTTCCTTTTGTTCATACTTGATAGGTGCTCAGGTATGAGCGGCATCCAGTGAGGCTATTTGACTATATAAATCTGACATAAACGGGGTGCTTATATTCTTGGTTTGTGCCATTTTGATTAAGTAACCAAGCACCATCTCATTTTCTGTTAAGCGCTTGTGCTTCACATCTTGACACATTGAAGACCAATTGCCTGACGTTGCTTCTATAACAATATCGATGGCTTGAGACAATGCTTCTGGAAAATACTCAAGCTCAATCGCCGAATAAACAGCAAATATTTCTTGTTTTAGTATTTCTACCTTTTGCGAATATTCACGCAAGCGTCCATTTTTGATTTGTAAAATCGCGGTTAATGGATTTATTACTGCATTAATCGCTAATTTTATATATAACGCTTGTGAAACGTTTTTGTGATAAATAGCATGAGGATGAAAATTCAAAAATTGCTCTATCCAGCGCTTTTCTTTTTGCGCGCTATAAGTATTGGTTTTAAGTGACTTAGGTGAATATTGAGCTGGCTCTAGCATTTCCCACAAAGGCCCAATATCTAGGTGACCTATGGCAGCTATTTGATAGTTATTTTGGCTTGTTGCATAAATAGCATCGGTAGTGGTGCCCGCATATATTAAATTATTGGGAAATGCTTCTGCCAATAATTGGGCTCCGCCCATGCCATTTTGAATAATAACTAGGCGTGTTTTGATGTCTAACCATGGCTTTATGTGACAGATTAGCAGCGGTAATTGATAACCTTTCACACTAATAATCAAACAATCAAAAACATATGCTATCGTATATTGCTTACGCGGCGCGTTAACCAACATTTTTTCAAAATCTAACAGGCTTTTCTGGCCCTTAATATCAACAATCTCTTTAGCATTCGTCTCGAGGTTTTTAACTAAGAGTACCGGCGCTAAGTCTTTAAAATAGTATGCTAATAAACTACCAATAGCGCCTTGACCAACAATGCCTATTTTCATATTGGTTTACCCATATTGACTTTTAAAGTGTCAGCCAATTTGGCTATTGGGGGTGTAAATTTAGGCCATGGTAATTCCCGAATAGCCCGCATATCTTTGAGTAAATACTGACTAAAGAAGTCACCGCTTTGTGGCATGCATTGTATGCAATAGTCTTTTTGATTATACGAAAACACCAACATTATGCTGTGTAAGTATAGTCTGTCTGATGAGCTCCCTTTATAGCGTTTGTCGCCTAAAATAGCACTGCCAATCGATTTTAGGGCAACGCGTATTTGATGAGTTTTACCACTTACCGGCTTTATATAAAATAGTCGGCCCAAGGTGTGAAAGCCTTCACTGATAAAAAAAGTAATAGCCTTGGGCTGCGAAGATTCGGGTTGTGTAAGCATGTAGCTGCCGCCGCGACTTTTCTTCATGTCGCCTGCAATTTTACCTTGTTTCTTTTTCGGTTTGCTGTCGCTAACGGCTATATAATATTTTTCGATTTGTTTGGTAGCAAAGAGCTGGCTTAAAATAGCCGCAGCGTGTTTGTTTTTGGCTAATAACAAACAGCCACTTGTGCCAGAATCGAGTCGGTGCACTAAATAAAGATGTACAATAGATAGTTGACGGCATAACAATTGGCAAATGCCGTGCACTGGATCATGCATGGGAATATCGCAGGGTTTATTTACGACCACAAAATCGATATGGTCGTAAACAATGGGAATGATCTGGGGCATTAAAATGTAGTCTCTTGTGAAGGCTATTGAATAGCTCGCATAGTATTGTTTAAGTAAATTAGCCGGCTTGTGTAATCATATCAATCGCCTTGGCGTATTGTAGTTCTTCAACCAAGGTTTTTAAGCTTTGTTTTTCTGCTTCGCTAAAGGGCAGTTTGTTGATGTATGCAAATAGGGTATCGTCATCTATAAATTCATTGCGTTGTAGGCGCTTAATAAAAATAGCTTTTTGCACAGAATCACCATCTTTATCGATAGGACTAAACGGTGTAGGGGCTGCTACGGTCAAATTTAGCGCTTTGATAAACGCAATTGTTTCTTGCATAGTCTTATTAAACGCGTCAACTTGAAGCGGGTCTATGGTGTCTTCTCTTATTTGCTGATCCAATACTTTGCTGCATTCAAACAACGCCATCAAGCCAAGGTTTCCTGACAATCCTTTTGTGGTATGAACCTTCATCTTCGCTTCATGTTTGTTATTTTGTGCAAGTGCGTCAATCACTTGTTGGGGGGTAGAGCTGAATTCAACACAGAATTTACCTAGCATTTTAATTAATAGCTCAGAGTTGCCGCCTAACTGCATGGTTGCAAATTCAATATCGATGTAATTTTGCGTATTGCTCATTAGCATGATCTCCTTGTATATTGATGTTGTGTCTACCTGCATGTGCGTGTGGTAAGTTGGCTGCTACAACGCAACAGCAGTAGTAAATAATAAAGAGTTAATTAGCCTTTTACAAATAGGTTTTTTATCTATCTTAGGCGTCTAGTTTTATACAGCATCTATTACTGCTACTTTGAGAATTTATATCCTGCCTACCGCCTCACTTAAAACCTCATTTGTTCCCATCATAGGGGGGTACTTCTCAGTATTCTATTTTAAGCGCTTTTACATAACAAAATAGCCAAGCACTAGCATCATCTGCCATACTCTAGCCTTGCTGCCTGAATTACCTGAGACAGTAGCCAGTTTGGATAGAATCGCGCAGCTTGAGGCCCATGCTAATAAAGCGCTTGCAGCGGCCAAGTTTAGAAACACAATTATGCCTATGGTGTTGATATACTTAGCGTACAAACTGTGATGCTTTTGACGAGTACTTTAAGTTAATATTGGCGAACTACTCATTGGGTGGTATTTTTAGGTGACGAGTATTTAGCGATATAAAAAGATATAATTCAGATTACTGGTATAGCCCAAGTTGATACGTTAGCGAATAAATGGCTAGATACTGTTAACATGGATATTTTAGTAGTAGTTTATACAGCTACATTGGTAGAATCACCAAAATCACTGGGTACAGAGATAATGGCCATAGAAGTACCACAATAATCGAGTGCTTTTGTATGACGACGCAAAAGAAAGTTTTGTTATATCCGAATAATACATCACAGAGAATAATAATTTGACGAACAATCAAATGAGTTTTGACAGCAAATTAACAGCTGTTTCGTCGCCTTCCTTCATGAAGGCGCTATGCGATATTAAACACGGCATAGAGCGAGAAACATTAAGAGTGAATGGTGATGGTAGCATAGCGAGCAATACCCATCCTGAGGCGCTTGGAGCGGCATTAAGCCACGAGTGGATAACCACTGATTTTTCTGAATCCTTGTTAGAATTCATAACACCACCAGAAAATATGGCTACAACAAGCATTAGTCAGCTTACTGATATTCATAAATTCACATATGAATCTATAGGTGAACAATATTTGTGGCCAATGAGCATGCCGTGTTTTATAAGTTCAGAAACGAATATTCCTATTGCGCAATATGGTAGTTC
>JBLHMY010000086.1:0-9688 GCA_047621065.1 Glaciecola sp.
GGGTTTGAGGCGTGGCGTGCTAGTTTTGAGTTTGATACGGGTACTTAAGCCCTTCGCTTGAAATTTGGTGTTTATCCACCCTGGCGTAGATACTTGGTGAAAATGATATCTTTAATGGCTTCGTTTCCGGTTTCTTTTAAGAGCTTATCTCGAAACCGTTTTAATATTTCGCGGCGCATTTGTTCACGACCAGTAAGTGATTTGACCTGCTGCTCACTTTGGCGACCTATTACTTCAATAGCGGTGGCACGCAGCAACGGCATATGATGTTCAATGTCTTTAATAAACTTGGTGTTATCTAACATTATTTCTATAGTTAGTTTTAAGTACCCCAGCTTTGCAGAGTTGTCGCCTGCGTAGTTAGTAATAATGTCGGGGTCGAGGGCGACGTAAGCATAGCTTTGACCTGGGCTGCTCTCGTTTTGTGCAACAGCAATATTACCAAGATTAGAAAAAAGCCATAAAGATAACAGTGATAAAACGCTTGATAGCGGTGTAAAAGTGCGCATTTTGGTTTACCCGTGGTAAAAGACAAATTCAATGTGTTAGACTCTGTTTATCGGTTAATTTAGTAAAAACTGCAGTGTTGATTACGCAAAAAGCTTTTCCTTTCTCTATGCCAGTAAAATGGCAAACACCACGTGATGTTAAAAACTTGTCGCCAGCGCTTTGTGATTGGTTACTTAATACCGGCTCGCTTACCGAACGTTTGCAAGCGCTTACTAGCAATTTCAAAGTAAATTTGTTGGGCCAAAAAGTGGCTTGCATGGATGAATCAGAGCGTAAACACTTAGCCCAAAGTAACACTGCAACGTGGCAAATACGCGAGGTTATTTTGCAAGGCTTACCTTTTTTGTCAACTAATTCACAAAGCCCTGCCCTTGATAGCCAAGACTGGGTATTCGCGCGCAGTGTGTTGCCCAATGAGCTATGCCATTCAAAATGGGCAAATTTAGGCAATCAACCTTTAGGTGCGCGCATCTTTAATGACGATAATTTTGTACGAAGTGAATTTGAAATTGGCAAGCTTGCTTATCATCCATTAACCCATGAAGCCTTTGGTCATGAACAAGTTTGCTGGGCACGACGATCAAAATTTACGATTGAAAATTATGAACTGTTGGTGGCCGAAGCATTTCTTCCACACAGCCCTTGTTATTGGTAGCGCCTTGATTGCCCTGAAGCTTACTAACAAACACTATTACTGGCAGCTAATGCGAGCCAACAAGCCGGTGGGTATTTATTTACTTTTATGGCCTACCCTTTGGGGACTATTATTTGCCGCCAAAGGGCTGCCGCCTTGGAATATAACGCTTATTTTTGTATTAGGCGTGGTAGTAATGCGCAGCGCAGGCTGCGTAATTAACGACTTTGCCGATCGAAAAGTAGACGGTGCAGTAGCCCGCACCGAAAATAGACCATTACCCAATGGTGATGTAAGCGCTGAAGAAGCTAAACACCTTTTTGTATTACTGATTATGGTCGCTTTTATACTGGTGCTTTTTTTAAATTTTCAAACCATCATGCTGTCGGTAATTGCCTTACTTCTTGCTAGTATTTATCCGTTTATGAAGCGCTATACTCATTTGCCCCAAGTAATATTAGGCGCTGCGTTTGGCTGGTCTATTCCAATGGCTTTTATGGCTGTAACAGGCGCACTGCCCAGCTGGGTTTGGTTGCTGTATATCGCTAATTTATGCTGGACTGTGGCTTATGACACTCAATATGCAATAGTAGATAGACGATACGATCTAGACATTGGAATAAAATCGACCGCTATTTTGTTTGGCCGCTTTGACGTATTTATGATTGTACTACTGCAATTAGTTAGCGTAGGCCTACTAGCTTGGGTGTTTTATATTAATGATTTACCCGTAATTAGTTATGTGGGCTTGTTGTGTGTAATAGCACTTTTTGTATATCAATTTGTGTTATGTAAAAACCGCGAAGAATCACAATGCTTCGCAGCTTTTTTACATAACAATTGGGTAGGTATGGCAGTAACGGTAAGTATTGCTCTTGGTTACTTTACTGGCAGTTAATCAGCGTGATTTTAATTGCAACACCTTTCAATGCTGCCTTTTATATTAACTTTCCTAAGGCTAACGCGCTGTCATGTACAGTGCTAAAGCCCTAGCTGCCTGTTCCTGCATTGAGGGCTTCAAGTGCTGCAAGTCGCCCTTCTAATGCTTCAAGTTTTTCACGGGTTCTGATCAATACTTGGCTTTGTACATCAAATTCTTCACGGCTCACAAAATCAAGTTTACTGAGCTGCCCTTGTAAGACCTGTTTTACTTTTTCTTCTGCTTCGCCCGCCATATTTTTCACACCAGTGGGAATTGCATTGGAGATGTTTTTAGCAATTTCTTCGAGTTTCTTTGGATCAAGCATGATTGTTTCCTTGTAATGCTATGGAATTTTCTATTGTAGACATAAAGCCAAAAGAAACCAGTCTCTATTCGCATTGTTTTGTTATAATTTGCGTATTATCAATTTTAGGCAGTGTAAATTTTCATGCGATTAAACCCGGCGCAACAAGCAGCGGTAGAGTACATAAGTGGGCCATGTTTGGTGCTTGCGGGTGCAGGTAGTGGTAAAACACGTGTAATTACAAATAAAATTGCCTACTTAGTTAACGTATGTAAATACAAACCGAGTCAAATAGCGGCGGTTACCTTTACTAATAAAGCGGCGCGAGAAATGAAACAGAGGGTCTCCCAAACCCTTGGCAAAAAAGAGTCTCGCGGGCTAAAAGTATCGACCTTTCACACGCTGGGTTTAAATATTATTAAAAAACATGTAACAACGCTGGGCTATAAAGCAGGTTTTTCTTTGTTTGATGATAAAGACAGTTATGCATTGCTAAACGATTTAACCAATGAAGAGTATGCCGGTGACAAAGATCAACTAAGCCATCTACAACGCAGCATATCAAACTGGAAAAGCGAATTAATAATGCCCTTAACCGCGGTGCAAATGCATGCTAAAGGTAGTGGCATAGAAAGTGAGCATGCCGTCTTTTATCAAGAATATGCGCGTCATATGCAAGCCTATAATGCACTTGATTTCGACGATTTAATATTATTACCAACGGTGTTGTTACAGCAGCACCAAACCATTCGAGAAAAATGGCAAAATTCCATTCGTTACCTATTGGTAGATGAATACCAAGATACTAACACCAGCCAGTATCAGTTAGTGAGACTGTTGGTAGGGGAGCGCGCAAGGTTTACAGTTGTAGGTGATGACGACCAATCTATTTATTCATGGCGCGGGGCACAGCCGAAAAACTTAAGTTTGCTAAAAGAACATTATCCGCAGCTCAGGCTAGTTAAGCTTGAGCAAAACTACAGAAGTAGTCAGCGTATATTGCACAGTGCTAATATTCTTATCCAAAACAATCAGCATTTATTCGAAAAACGTTTGTTTTCGGAATTAGGTCAGGGCGAAAAACTAAAAGTGCTGGTGGCCAAAAATGAAGACCACGAAGCTGACAAAGTTACCGCCGAGCTTATGGCGCATCGGTTTATGAATGACACAAAGTATAAACATTATGCAATATTGTACAGAGGCAATCATCAGTCAAGAGTGTTTGAAAAAGTTCTGATGAAAAACCGCATACCCTATAAAATTAGTGGTGGTATGTCATTTTTTGGTCGCGCTGAAGTTAAAGACACAATGGCCTATTTACGGGTACTGACTAATCAAAGCGACGATAATGCCATTTTGCGCGTGATTAATACCCCAAGCAGAGGAATTGGTAGGGTAACTTTAGCGAAAATAGGTGAGTTTGCTAACCTTAACGGCACCGGTCTTTTTGATGCTATGTGCCACCCACAAATTAATGCGGTATTAGGTGATAAAGCGGGCATTAGCGTGAATGAGTTTACTCGACTTATTGCTAGCACCGGTGACAACGCTTCCAGAGGTGATACCGAAGCGGTCTTGCGCGACTTCATCAAAGCATTGCAATATGAAGAATATTTGTATGCACAATCACCAAGTCCTAAAGCCGCCGAAATTGCAATGAAGAACGTATCGACATTATTTGGTTGGGTGCAAGATTTGCTAAAAGGTGACGCCTTAAATGCGCCTATGACACTTCCAGAAGTAGTGCAGAGGTTGACATTGCGCGATATGATGGAACGCGGTGAAGACGACGCTGAGGCCGACCAAGTGCAGCTAATGACTCTACATGCTTCAAAAGGTTTAGAGTTTCCATACGTATTTATGGTGGGAATGGAAGAAGGCTTATTGCCTCATCAAAGCAGTATAGATGAAGACAATGTTGATGAGGAGCGCAGGCTTGCTTATGTTGGCATTACACGCGCGCAGCAACAATTGTATTTTACAATCGCAAGAGAGCGTCGTCAATATGGTGAGAGTATAGAGCCAACACCCTCTCGATTTTTGTACGAACTTCCAGCGGATGATATTGAATGGGAATGGCAAAAAAAGCCCGATACAGAAGAAGTGCGCCAAGAAAAAACCGCTAAAGGAATAGCGGCATTGAAAAGGTTATTAGAAGAGTAACTTGCTACTTTATTTTAGCCGGTGGGGCAATAACCTTACCTTGCCCGAAGTGACAACCAATTTCATTTAGCTCTTGTAAAATCATATGGTCGTCTATCCCATCGGCAATCACACCTATGTTCATTTCGTTAGCAATGAGCACGATAGAGTTGACTAAGCGATGATATTTGTCGGACATACCAAAGGTATTGACTAAATTTTGATTGAGTTTGATATAGTCAAAGTCGTATTTAAACAGATGATTTAATGAGCCTGAATGACTTCCAAAATTATCTAGAACAAGCTTAACACCTAAGCTTTGGAGCTTGTTAAGCATGTTAGGTAAGTACTTAGTAAACCGTGTAAGTGCTAGTTCGGATAGTTCAATGACCAGTAGTTCGCTGTCTATTTCGCTCGTTTCAATTTGATATATTAAATCTTCAAAAGATGACTTATGTAACAAATGTTCGATAGACAGACTCAAACCAATTTTGGTTTTCTTATAGTCGGGATCTATACGCCAAGTATGCAGAATTCTAAAGGCTTCTTCCATAAGCTGTTTATTAATAGCATAGGTAAGGCCGCACTTATCAGCTAGGGACCAAAAATTCTCTATACGAGAGCACTTAGGTTGTTGTGGCCAATTAATTGAACATTCATAAAACAATGTAGTGTCATTATTGAGGTCTTTAATAGCTTGAATTGCATATTCAAACTCACCTGACTTAAAGGCTTTTCTGAAGGTACGCTCGTCGTCAATTTCTTCCATTAATTGATTGCGCATACTAATATCAAAAATAATATAACGATTGCGGCCAAGGTTTTTAGCTTGATACATAGCGGCGTCGGCATCGCGCAAAACATCGTCGGCTTGGGTATAACTTTGCGTAATTTCCGCAACACCAATACTTGCGCCTGAAAACACTTCGTTATCTTCAATCACAAAAGGTGTACTAATTGAATCTACGATCCGCTGCGCGATGTTTTCAACGTCAGACATATCTTGAAATTTGTCGACCAAAACTACGAATTCATCACCGCCCAAACGAGCGAGTAAATCGTGACTTCGCTTGCATGCATTAATGCGTTTTGATGCTTCAATTAAAAACTCATCCCCTGCGTGGTGGCCTAGCGTGTCGTTGATGGTTTTAAATCTATCTAAATCAATGAAAAGTAGTGCGAAATTATGCTCACTATAGCGCTGCTTGCTGGCAATGGCTAAGCCTAGGCGGCTATTGAACATTACGCGATTTGGCACACTAGTTAAGCCGTCGTGATGGGCATCATGAATAAGCTTAAGCTCAACTTCCTTGCGCTGCTCAATTTGATTTTTCAGTGATTGGTTTGATTTATTTAGTTCTGCGGTGCGCTCTTGTACCTTCTCACTTAACTGTTGATTGTATTTGATGAGTTCGTTGGCAGCTTCACGTCTTTCCATTGCAACAGATATGTGTTGGGATACGAAGCGCAAAATATCGAGGTCGGCGTCATTGTAATCATCTCCTTCACCATAAGTTTGCAGGGCTATTACCCCTTTAACCGTGGAGTCTACTTTTAGGGTCGCAGCCATCCATGAGTTGTGTCCAATAAGCATTTTGTTTACAAACTTCAGTTCTATTTCGTTAGTGTCTATTAGTTCGTCCATTTTGAAACTGTCTACAAGCACCGCTTCTTTATTGCGAATAACATACTCGGTGAGTCCTCGAGTAAGCTTGCGGGTGCTGTTAAAGTCCTCATCACGTCCTACAAAATAGGGAAAGTGTAAGTGTTCTTCTGCTTTATCAAGCATGGCAATGTAGCAGTTTTTAGCGTTGATCAGCTGTTTCAAAATCGCATGTAGCTTAGTGTAAAAATCGATGATGTTGCCGTCTACCTTGGTAGACAATTCTGAAATTTCAAATAAGGCTTTTTGAAGTTGCTCCATTCGCTTACGTTCGCTTATTTCTGCTTCTAAGGTCTGGTTTGCCTTGACCAGTTGTTCGGTTCGCTCAGCAATTAGTGTTTCAGTGAAATCTCTGTGCATAATGCGATCGCGCGCGCTGACGATATGCTGAGATATAAAAACCAATATTTCAAGATCATCTGCATCGTAGCGGATATTATCGTTGTAGCTTTGCACCACCATTGTACCAATGACGTTGTTGTCGCGAATAATGGGTACTCCCATAAGGTCAACGGGAGGTGTTCCAAGCACTTCAAAGTTATGCGTGGCTTGCACTGCTAGAAAATTTTCTTTGGTGAGCACTAGCGTTTTGCCTGAACGCAAGATGTGTGCAGTTACGCCGTTCTTAATTTTATCATAGCTGATGGTTTGAACGGTTTCTTCATCGCGTTCATCAACAAAATATTCGAATTGAATTTTTCCTTCGTCCACTTCATAAAAAGCAACAAAGAAATTGTCTGCTAGCATAAAGCCAGAAATAATATTGTGAATTTCGGCGTACAACGATTCAAAATTATCTAGTGAGCTAGCTAGCTCACTGATATTAAAGAGCGCTTTTTGGATGCGCTCCGAGCGTTTGTATTTATCAGTGAGACTTTGAAGCTGAGGTACCAATTCCCTCAACTCGAGCTCTGACAATCCACCAACGGTTTCATCTTTAGGCATAAAAACTATCCAGTAACGAGTGAATGAGAGTAAGCCTCAGATATAACCAAGATGTTAGATACCCTCAATCATATAATCAATAGCTGCTTTGATATCGTCGTTGGTACAATCTCCGCATGCTCCCATGGCGGGCATAGCACCAATTCCATCAATGGCATTTTTCCAGACTTGATCATAACCTTTTGCATCAAGACGTGGCTGCCATTCAGCTGCAACTTGCGTTTTTGGCGCGCCAAGCACACCCACTGCGTGACATGCGGTACATGCGCCAGCATATATATCTTTACCAGAGCGAGGGCCCGCAGCAACGGCTGGACCGACTGGAGCAGCACCCGCAACTTGTACCTTTCCAACAGGTTTGATTCTTTCTAATAACGCACTATGGTCTTCTTGCGCAATACTTCCCGCTATAAAACAACAACTTACTAATACTACTGCTATAAATGCTTTTACCTTCACGATAATCTCCGATTAATTAAGGTATTAAATCAAAACAATTATAAACACATACAGAAGCTTAACAACTCCTACTTGCATTCTAGGGCATTTTTCAATGAATTATTTGCGCAGTCATCTTTACGATTAAGGCCCACATGCTTTTATTTCATCGATGCTAGCAAATACAGTGATTGCCACTACCTAAATAAGTTAACGGCTTGTTTTTAAAAACCTTAAGAGATAATTATTAGCATTTGCAACAATACGTTTGGCATCATTCAAATACCTCTCGCCAATTAAAGAGTCTGTTATTGTCTTGGTATATATCGAACGAGGCAATAGTAGAGAGCTTGTTATTGAATGAAATGTCATCATCCCAGCCATATTGTAACTAGTAGTAATCATTGTTTAAAACTCCCACTTGACTTTGATTGCCCGCGCCTGGCGCTGCAAACTCAATTGCTACAACTAGTTTGTAATGATTTTGTTCAGTAATATTCAATCTTAAATAGATATATTTGTGGCTAAGGTGTTAGAGGTTCGTTATCTGTAAACAGCAAATACGATTTTAAGGATGTTTATTTTTCATCGGAATTATTGAGCTTTGTCTCATCAACGGCCCTTGAATACTAACTTTGCAATGTCTGGAAAAATTTGCGCCTAGTAGTTAAGGACACTATGCGGCGTTAGATTCGCTTGAAAAAATGCTAAATATGATGATATTGTTCACAAGGTATGGTCATAGCATCATTTATTTACTTTCATCATATATCACTAAGATGCGCGCAAATACGCAAGCATACTCATTAGATTTCGGAATTACGGGGTGATTTTAGTATGAGAGCCAACTCTAAGAGTGCTCAATTTATTCAACAACAAAAAGTGAATGCTATGTTCGCATTATTACCTTACTTTATTATTTTAATTTTAATTTCTACATTTTCTAGTATGTCTGTTGGCAAAAAGACTCAAAACCACCTTGTAATTTATAATTGGAACAATTTTATGCCTGAAATTGTGCTGAATGACTTTTATGAAGAGACCGGATATACAGTTAAGCAAGTGTATTATAGTTCCGAAAAAGCGGCCCGAGAGTCAATACTTGAAAATCGAGGCAAAGGCATGGACTTAATGGTGACTAGCCGCTACGAGTTAAATGTATTATTGAATCATTCCAATATATTTGCTCCTGTTCCATATACCGAGTTAAAAAATCTAAGGCACTTAGACCCTGTATGGACAAAAAAATCAGCGAGTGTTTTAGACATAAGTGTTCCTTGGGTTTGGGGAACAACGGGAATTTTGTACCGCAAAGACTTGGTCGAGCTAGAAACTATTACGTGGATGGACTTAATCTCTCCACCGTCGTCTTCCAAGGGCAAGGTTATGATGATACCTAATATGCGCGATATTTTTGCAACAGCCTTATTAGCGCTAAATGAATCTGTGAATACCCATGACGAGGGCGTTCTTTTAAAGGCCGCTAGACTCCTCCAATCACAAAAAGACGATTTGGCTGCCTATCAATTTCTTTTGTCAGAGATAGTGTCTGGTAAAATACATATGTCACTATCGTACAGCGATGATGCGGCAAAGTTTTTGTCGCTAAATGACACTATTGCATACGTGCTTCCAAATAATAAAACGACAGTATGGTTGAACAGTTTAGCAGTTTTTCAATCTAGTCAAAATAAAGACATTGCTTTTGAGTTTATCAATTTTGTAAATGAGCCGAAGCGGGCAGCCTACATTGCTGAATATCTTTCTACTTCATCAGCCAACAAGTCCGCAACTGCATATTTTAGCGAAGAGTACTTAAGTAAGCCTAGCCTTAATGTACCAAACAACATACTTACATCAGCTGAAATGTATAAGGTATTGAGTCCAGAAATGACCAGCAGATATCACGCTGTTTATTATAATGTATTACGGCCGGAATTCTGACGTGCAGCTAAGAAAAAAGATATTCATACCGCTTGTTTTATCGCTTACCATTCCGGTGCTGTTGGTTGGACTATATGCCTATAGCTTTCTTGTAACCGAAACGCGTAACAATGTCATGCAAAGTATTGATGACGTAAATACCAATGTAGGCACTTCAATAAATGAAATACTGATTACTGCACAAAA
>JBLHMY010000087.1:0-9640 GCA_047621065.1 Glaciecola sp.
TCTTAAATACAACAGTACTGATTATTGTTATAGCCTATACCCTCGCTCGAGGTCGCTACGCACTTATCATCAAAAACAATAAGTTGCGCATCAATAGTTACCCTTTTTCAAAAACAATAGAGTGTAGCAAAATTAAATACGTAAATATTTTATACAGAAAAGTAGAAATAGAAACCACTGATAGTAAAACCCTCGTTTCTGACTTTCTGTATGGGATTGACGGTGCTGTCCATAAGAGCGTAGTAAAAGCAATGGCAGATTTGAAGTGGTCAAACAAAGCATCGCCACAAACAACACTTAACGATAATGGTCCAAATGAATAACAAATGCCGAGTCTATTGATTAGGCATGTCAGCAAACAATATTAGCAAGGCAGTGCGGTTTACTAAGGCTAATTAATGCTGTGTATATTTCAAATGTTTACTCGTCATTTATAGTGGACCTTATCCCTACTTTTCAAACCGTCACTTTAGTAATATCGCAAAAAAAACTTGCCTTTGTTGCAAATAACAATTATTATCATTTGCAACAGTATTAGCAGCACGCTTTTTGTGCATATCATTATGAGAGCTTTATATGTTTGTATGTTTATGCCATGGAATTACCGACACGCAAATTGAAAACGCTGTGCGTACGCAAGGTGTAGGCAACATGCGCGAGCTAAAAAGTGCTCTAGGGGTAGGTTCACAGTGTGGTAGCTGCATTAATATGGCGCAAGATATCATTAATTATACTATCGTTGATAACAGCTTATTTGCAGAAGTTGGGTAACTATCACAATTTAAAATTAACTAATTTTAAACAAAAAAGGCGATGGAAATTTTCCATCGCCTTTTTTAATATAAAACTAAAACCTTATTCGCTTTTATTTTTCGCAGCTGACTCTTGAATTAATGTTTGCAATTCACCCTGCTGGAACATTTCCATGATAATGTCGCAACCACCTACTAACTCACCATCTACCCAAAGTTGCGGAAAGGTAGGCCAATCTGCATACTTTGGCAACTCTGCGCGAATATCGGGATTTTGTAGAATATCTACATACGCAAACTGTTCTTTACACCCCATTAGGGCCTGCGAAGCCTGAGAAGAAAACCCGCATGAAGGCAGTTTAGGTGACCCTTTCATATATAAAAGAACGGTGTTTTCATTAATTTGTTGCTTAATTTTATCGACGGTACTAATTTCCTGTTCACTCATAATCATGACTCTACCTTTTGACTTTAATTTGCAATGATTCTACTAACAATCATACCGAATTCAATGCCTTTTCGCATCCCCAATTATTAATAGTTTCGGTATAATATATATATATATACGAAATAAAAAAGAAAACTGATCTTGATAGTGGAAAATAAAGAATCAAGACATGGGAACAATTTTTAATTGGCAGTTTATAATCATGATATAGTAGCCGATTATTAAAAGACACATTTACCATCCGGAGAAAACACATGGCTTTTGAACTACCCGCATTACCTTATGAAAAAACAGCACTAGAACCGCATATATCAGCTGAAACATTAGATTTTCACCACGGTAAGCACCATGCTACTTACGTAACAAAGTTAAATGGTCTTATCGAAGGCACTGATTTAGCAGACAAGTCATTGGAAGAAATCGTGAAGAATAGTGACGGTGGCGTCTTTAACAACGCTGCTCAAGTATGGAACCATACTTTTTATTGGAACAGCTTAAGTCCAAATGGCGGCGGCGAGCCAAGCGGTGTTCTTGCCGAAGTAATTAATGCAAAATATGGTTCTTTTGCAGGCCTAAAAGCGGCTTTTAATGACAAAGCAGTAAATAATTTTGGTGCAAGCTGGACATGGTTAGTAAAATTAGCTGACGGCAGTCTTGATATTGTCAACACCAGCAACGCTGGTACACCAATAACTACTGACGGCGTAACACCCATTTTAACGGTAGATTTATGGGAACACGCTTACTATATTGATTATCGCAATGTACGTCCAAATTACTTAGAAGGCTTTTGGGCATTAGCTAATTGGCAGTTTGCTTCTGACAATTTCGCAGCATAGTCAATAAAATAGTTTGACTTATCAAATAGTAAAGGGCGCTTTTAAAGCGCCCTTTTTTTTTCTCGTCAAATCCTAACTTCTGGGACACACCAAGGCAATCATGCTGGTATCGGGTGATATAGCGGTTCGTGTAACCCCCGAAGAACATTCAGCTTGCGTGATCTTAAATACCTGCCAACCATTGAGTGGTTCTATTCTGTCGCCTTTAAGCATAAATTTGCGCTGCCACAGTGTTTCTCCATCAGAGGTAATAACGTTGCCCATTCGACTTACTGAGAAATATTCACTATTTTTAGGCATACTTACAATTTGAATAGTTTTGTTTGTTTGTTTGTTGTAGGCGTTTAAAAAGTTGCCATCGAGGTTACTTGTATATAAGAACCAATCTGTCTTTTCAAAACGATGTAAACTAGCACCAATGTTAGTATCTACAATGGACCCCATAGATTCAGGCTTCAGCACGTCTACTCGCTGCAATGTATTAGGCTCACCCAATACAAATAATAGTAGCTCATTGTTATTTAACCATACTTGATAACCTACGGGCTCTATTAAAGGCGCCAAATGCTGCACTGTTTTACCCAGTAAATCTATTTGCCATAGTTCTTGTTTACCTTGGTCATTTACGCGAATTACCGACATATCAGATTTATTTAGCAATGGCGTAGGTGAATATTCATTAGCGCTAGATTGAGTAACGTTCTTGGATTTACCGTCCTTAAAATCAAATACCCATGCGTCCATTTGAGTCTTACTGCCTTTGACTACCATGGCTTGTGTAAAAAATAAGCGCTCGTTATCAAAAAAGTAAGGTTGATTACTATATTGCGCAGTATCAGTAATTTGTACCAACTCGGTAACGGGCTCTTTTTCCCATAGGTTTAGCTTTCCAATCCAAATGTCACTCGCATCTTGCGAACATACTTGAGTAGATACAAACAGCAATCCTGCTATCAATGTAATACGTTTATACCAATTCGTCATGCCTATTATAAGATCGTTGCTTTTGTGTAACTGCATTAACATTATTAAACCATCCTCTTATTATAAAACCCTTGATAAATAATCAGCACTATTAGTAGCGCTCCAGCTAAGAACGCCACGGCGCCAGAAAATACAAAACTAATCGTTGCGCCAAGTCCATCGTCCCATAAATAACCGGCAATGAGGCTGCCAATTGCACTGCCTAAGCCAAAGCACACCGACAAATAAATCGCCTGAGCTCGGCTTTGAAATCTATCGGAAAAATGATGCACTAAAAAGTACATCGAGGCTACATGACTTAGGGCAAAACTAAATGCATGCAATATTTGGCACAAAATAATAACAGCACCAATATGAGCAAAATAAGCCAGACCAAGCCAGCGCAACCCGGTTAATAGGATACTCACTGCCAATAAGTGTAGTACATTAAATCTCTTTACTAACTTAGCTGCATAAATAAATATGAAAACTTCTGCTACCACGCCCATAGCAATAAACGCACCCGTTTCTAAACCTGTGTAGCTCAGGTCATTCATATACATAGCAAAAAAGTTGTAATAACTACCAAAGCTTACTTGTAATAATGTATTGGCAAGCATAAACACTATAAAGACTAAACTAAACGCTTGTTTCCAATCACCGCCTGCTTTTGGCGTTAACGGCGCTTTGATTTGTGGGTTGACTATTAACAAACTACTCACATAAATCAATAACAAACTAACGCAAGTGATCATGGCTACCACACTTGGCCCATACACATCAATTAGGCTACCTGCCAGTAAACTACATACAATAAAGCCCACACTGCCCCATAGCCTCAACTTGCCATAGCCACCTTTGCTCTTAGCTGTAGCACTTAAGGTAATGACTTCTAACTGCGGTAAAACAGCAGTCCAAAATAGCATCATCAAACAAAAAATTAAAGTGAGTAACCAGTAACCCTGGACCACAAAAATAGCGGTAAAAACTAAAAAAGAGAGTAAGCTGCCAAAGCGCAGCACTTCACCTGCATTGCCGTTTTTATCCGCTTTATTAGCCCATAAATTAGGGCCTAACATCCGAAAAATAGCAGTAATTGCCAGCATTGTGCCTATTTGCGCTGAACTAAACCCTTTGTCGTCAAGAAACAAACCAACGTAAGGCATAAAAATACCCAGTTGACCGAAATAGAAAAAATAAGTCATGCCTAAAAAAACACGATTACTTGAGCTGTCTATTGGCACATTACGCTTTGGGCCAAACAGTGCGCGGATCAATTTACTCACGCCATAATTACGGGCGTTGGGATGGAATTATGGGCGTAATAGAACGCACCTGTGCATTTTGTCCACGATGCCTTAACAAATGGTCCATAAGAACAAGGGCAAGCATAGCCTCGGCAATAGGCACAGCCCGAATACCTACACACGGGTCGTGTCGCCCTTTGGTAATAATCTCGGCGGCCTTGCCATTAATATCAACGGTTTTTCCCGAAATACTAATACTAGAAGTAGGCTTCAATGCCATATGCACTAATACTTCTTGGCCAGTACTTATGCCGCCTAAAACTCCACCAGCATGATTTGTATAAAAGCCTTCAGGCGATATTTCGTCGCGGTGATCGGTACCTTTTTGAGTAACAACATCAAAGCCATCGCCTACTTCAACACCCTTCACTGCGTTAATACTCATCATTCCATGGGCAATATCTGCGTCTAATCTGTCAAACACAGGCTCTCCCAATCCTACAGGTACATTTGTTGCCGACACCGACACTCTTGCCCCAACTGAATTGCCTTCCTTTTTAAGATTGCGCATGTATTGTTCTAAAGCATCTATTTTATCAATATCTGGGCAGAAAAAAGGATTAGTGTTGGTCACACTGTGGTCAACTTTATCTATAGCCACCGGGCCAATTTGTGATATGTAGCCCCGAATTTGAATGCCATACATTTGCTCTAAGTACTTTTTAGCAATACCACCAGCAGCGACTCTTACCGCGGTTTCACGAGCCGATGAGCGACCGCCCCCGCGATAGTCTCTCAAACCAAATTTTTGTTGGTAAGTATAATCGGCATGACCTGGCCTGAAACTATCTTTTATTTTAGAGTAGTCTTGGCTACGCTGGTCGGTATTATTAATTAATAGGCCAATGCTAGCGCCTGTGGTTTTTCCTTCAAAAACACCCGAAAGAATTTTCACTTCATCAGCTTCGCGCCTAGCGGTAGTGAACTTTGAAGTGCCTGGTTTACGCCTGTCTAAATCACCCTGCAGGTCTTCTTCATTGAGTTCTAGTCCTGGTGGGCAGCCATCTACCACACCGCCAATAGCAAGGCCATGACTTTCACCGAAAGTTGTTACGGTAAATAATTTGCCAAAGGTATTTCCTGACATCGAGTTTATTCCTTTCTAATAATGAGTGTGTATTACAATTTTTTCAATATGGGTAGTTGCGCAAGCAGTTCGCTTTTATTAATAGCAAAAATGCCGCTGCCACCAAGGCTCAGTTCACACCAATGCACTTTAAAGCCATCAAAACGTTGCGCAAAGTTCATTTCACTGTTACCAACCTCGACAAATAACCAGGCATCATCAGACATATAATTAGCTGCTTGCTGCAAAAGCGCTAGCGTTAACTCCAAACCATCATCGCCAGAAGCTAAAGCCGACTCGGGTTCATGCATGTACTCACGCGGCAAATCATGCATATCTTGCGCATCTACGTAAGGCGGATTAACCACAATTAAATCGTAAGTTTGCTGACCTAAATTCACAAATAAATCTGATTGCATGGGAAACACGCGATCCTCCATCTGATACTGCTCTATATTAATAGAAGCAACACATAAGGCACTGGCGTCTATATCTACAGCATCAACTTGAGCTTGCGCAAACTGACGAGCCAAGGCAATGGCGATACAGCCGCTACCAGTACACATATCTAGAATAAGACCGGGTTGTGCTGTATTGGCTAAATAACCGACAAATCGATTTTCAATCAACTCTGCAAAAGGTGAACGCGGAATTAGTGCTCGCTCGTCTATGTAAAATGGCATGCCAGCAAACCAAGCTTGGTTACTTAAATAAGGCAATGGAATGGCGTCTTCACAGCGTGCTTTTATCCAAGAAAAGATGAGAGTTTTCTCGGGTTGCGTTACGTTGCAAGCATAAAACACTTGTTGTTCTTGCACCGAAATGTCTAAGGGCAGCGACAGTGCCGTAAATACTAGTCTATGCGCTTCTTGCCAAGCATTTTGAGTGCCATGTCCGTAATAAACGTCATGCTGGTTGCATTCCGATATAGCAAAACGAATGTAATCAATAATAGTATTGAGTGACTGAGTAAGCTCATCTTGTTTGTCAAAGCGAGATATTATTTCCGGCTCTTGGTTCAGATCTTGCGGCGTTTCTTGTGCTTGCCGTTCGTGATTAGCTTCATGCATGAATGATTAACTACCTAATTAGGCTATGTAACGAATGCTATGTTGCGTATAATATCTAAAAATCACTCAACATGCTGATAAAAATACGCCATGAGCAAAAAAACCGATGAGTCTTTAGATTTTTCAGCTTTGTTTAAAGACGCAAGGCCGGTTAATCATAATCAATATGTATTGAGCAAAGATGAGCGCGAGCGCAAGCATAAAAAAGAAAGTAGTTTGAAATTGGCCAAAAAAAAGGCTAGTTCAAATATGGGCCTCGCACACAGCAACTATACAAAAAACTTCTATGCACAAAATGCAGCAAGTATAGAATTGTCAGATACATTCGAGGCATATTGGCCCGATGACAAGCCAATTAAATATTTTCGCGCTAATGATATTTCACATCATCAAGATGCAAGCAATAACACCTTATCCTATAGTTCTAAAGACATGCTTAAAAAACTCAGTATGGGATATTTCCCGCCTGAAATTGAAATTGACCTACATGGCCAGACGGGCAAGCAGGCTAAAGCAGAAATATTGGCGGTCATTTTTGAAGCAAAAAAGCGGCATTTCGCTTGCATAGGCATTATACATGGCCATGGCAACGGAACACTTAAACGAAAAGTGCCAAATTGGCTAGTTCAACACCCCGATGTAGCTGGGTTTATTCAGGCACCACGAGAATATGGCGGCAAAGCGGGCTTGTTGGTGTTAATAGGTATAGATTTTCAAGTATACAAACCAGAATAAAGAATACCCTTTATTTTAGTTCATATTTTTATATGCGTTTTTCTAACATGCACTACATACTCGCACCGAAGACATACTTTACGTAACTATCATAAATTTTCGTTTGTATTATGAACGAACAAGTACACGTAAAACCCGCCCATACCCAACATCACAACAATACCCAAAATTGAGCCCCAAACAACCGGATCAGAAAAGATTAAGTTCCACATAAAATTCACCTCGTTTTGTTAAATAAGTAAACGGTAGTTAATAAATTAAGTGTAGATGAGTATTAATATTAATTTCTGACTTAGATCAATCTTTTGGCAAGATACTGGCGTTTTAATTAAATAAGCGCATGAACCAGCCTTTATCAAGATCGTCCTCACAGGTTTTAAGTTGCGATGCATAACGAAGCGAGCGTTCGTTAACCTTATTTGCAACGCCCACTAACCATGTTTTTTTACGATAACTTTTACGTTTATAACCACCCCATCCTTCATGATAGTTAAGGTATTGAATTTTTGCGTCCCATTTTGAAACTTTGTTAATGGTATGCGTTTTGCTAATAAACCAGCCCATAAAGTCAATGGCATCTTCAAAATCGTCTCGGTCGGCAAAAGTATTGCCTGTTTCGCGCTTGTAGTCGTCCCAAGTCATCGTTTTTGCTTGAGCGTAACCATATGCACTGCTTACACGTCCCCATGGAATGAGTCCGAATAACACATAGTCTCGAGGTGGCTTTGCATTGTGACGAAATGAACTTTCTTGATACATCATCGCCATAGGCACATGAATAGGCACGCCCCATTTCTCGCGCATGTCGGCAGCAGCATCAAACCAATTATCTTTCTCTTCAAATATACGACACAAGTTCTCTCTATCAGACGGCTGTGTTGTGCTACAAGCACCTAAAAATAGAGTGCAAAGTAAGACAAATAAAAGAAAGTACATTTTTTTTAACAACATGTGGAACTATTTCACTCCTTTTTACTCATACTATTGTGTGTTAAAAATGTTTTCCCTGAGTGTGTGTTGCCTGACGTATTTACGTTAGGCTTTTTTTTGCTCGTTAACTTATGACACACCATTGATTTATACATGTAGATTATATTAACAAGCGAAATTTTCAGCTTTAAAGTCCACCCGATACGCGCTTCCCAAAATAGTCATTTACAAACTGCGTGAAGTTTTTATCATCTTTGCACTCAATTTCATTTCTTGCTTTAATAGAACTTAGCGCCTGTGCTATAAAATCAGCCTGAGAAAAGTGCGTATATGCCCTATTTTGTACATCTTTTTTATATTCTTTTGCCAACTCCAAGCCAAGCACACTGTTATCTATTTCATTATCGAGCAAGGTTTTAAGCCATTTCCCGGAAGGTGTGATGTTAGGGTCCATAAATTTTGCATGTTGTTGAGCTACCGCTTTGGTATGAACATCTGTTTGTTTCGCTTTATCTAGCAAAAGCGCCACTTTTCGTAACTGGATTGTTAAAGCCTCAGCCCAATCTTTCAACAATGTAGGCGTGCCATTGTTATTGAGTAATAACGCCGGATCACGACCTCTTTCGACTACGTCGGTAATATTTTGTTTACTAATTGACATACTTGCTTCATCAAACTTTGCAGAAGGAGTTAACAAGCAAAAGACTAAAAACACGTCTAAAAAATGAAATTGTTCAACCTCAATACCGATAGGAGAATATGGATTAACATCTAATGAACGCACTTCCAAATAGCTTACCCCACGATCTTCTAGTGCATTGGTAGGCATTTCTTGTGATTTAGCTACTTGCTTAGGCCGAATAGGTGAGTAAAGTTCGTTTTCTATTTGCAGTACGTTGTCGTTAAGCTGCTGCCATCCGTTTTGTTCATCACAGTTTAAATGAGCGTAACCAGGGGCTTTTTGACCAATCGCACGACGCAGGCTACTTACATATGTACTTAGGTCGTTATAACAAATTTTCAAATTTGACTGTGCATTACTGGTATAGCCAAGATCGCTCATTCTAAGTGAAGTCGCATAAGGCATATATAACGTACCTTTGCCCACTGTATCAAACTTATGAGATACGTCTTTATGTGCAACAAATGAACTACACAGCGCGGGTGAGGCGCCATATAAATACGGGATTATCCAAGCGAAGCGTTTGAAGTTACGAATAAGTCCAAAATAATGAGCTGACTGAGTATCTTTGCTCCACGTTTCGCCGTGCATTTCGCACCATTGCTGCCAAAACTCATCGGGTAAAGAAAAATTAAAGTGTACTCCCGATATTACCTGCATCATACTGCCGTAACGGTTATGTAATCCTTGTCTATAAACCTCTTTCATACGCGCTACATTCGAACTACCATATTGCGCAATAGGAATATTCGTTTCTGAACTTATAAAACACGGCATGCTCATTGGCCACAAATATTGTTCACCTATAGATTCATATGTGAATTTATGAATATCAGTAAGCTGACTAA